>JACFNY010000038.1 GCA_019454625.1 Sphingomonadaceae bacterium | reverse complement strand
GCCGTGAGGCCGGACAGGGCATCGGGGTCGATCGCGAGCGTGTAGTTCGCGGCGTCGGTTCCGGTCAGCGTCACGCCGCCGGTCAGGCTCACCGTCTTGTCCGTGCCGGCGTTCCTGTCGGCGAAGCGGGCCTCGTAGTCGAAGGCCACCGTGTCCCCGTCCACGATGTCGCCGGTGGAGAAGGCGAGGGCGGCATCGCGCGTGCCGTCGTAGACCTTGTCCAGCGCCGCGACGCCGGCGTTCAGCGTGCGCGGCGTGATCGTTGCGTCGGCGACGGTGGGCTGGGTCAGTGCGTAGTTCCCGGCATCGTCTCCCGTCAGCGTGTAGCCGGTGACGGTGACGGACCATGTTCCGGCATTCTTGCTGGCGAAGGTGCCGCTCCCGGCGGAGAAATCGACGTCATCGCTGCCGATGACGCCGACGAGCGCCCCGCCCGAGAGGTCGGCGCCGGTGGTGCCGTCATAAGCCTTGTCCGCAGCCGCGACGCCCGTCAGCGTCAGCGTCTTCGCGGTGATCGTGGCGGCGGCGACGGCGGGTTGCGCCAGCGTATAGTTCCCGGCGTTGCCGCCGGTGAGGGCGTAACCGCTCGCCGTGACCGCCCACGTTCCCGCGTTCTTGCTGGCGAAGGCGCCGGTTCCACCCGTGAAGGAGACGTCATCGCTGCCGATGACGCCGACGAGCGCCCCGCCCGAGAGGTCGGCTGCATCATCCCCGTCGTAGTCCTTGTCCGCTGCGGCGACGCCGGTCAGGGTCAGGGCCTTGGCCGTGACCGTCGCGCTCGCGACGGCGGGCTGTGTCAGCGTGTAGTTCCCGGCGTCGCCGCCGGTGAGGGCATAGCCGCTGGCTGTGACGCTCCACGTGCCGACATTCTTGCTCGCGAAGCTGCCGGTTCCCGCGGAAAAGCCCACGTCGTCGCCGACGACGATGCCAGCGAGCGTACCGCCCGAAAGGTTCGCGTCGGCGTCGCCGTCATAGTCCTTGCCGGCGGCGGCGACGCCGATCAGCGTGAGCGTCTTCGCCGTGATCGTCGCGTCGGCGACCACGGGCTGGGCGAGGGTATAGTTCCCGGCGTCGCCGCCGGTGAGGGCGTACCCCGCGGCGGTGACGCTCCACGTGCCGACGTTGCGGCTCGCAAAGCTCCCGCTGCCGGACGAGAAGCCGACATCGTCGCCGCTGACGATACCGGCGAGCGTGCCGCCGGAAAGGTCGGCGTCGGCGCCGCCGTCATAATCCCTGTCCAACGCCGTAACGCCTGTCAGGGTCAAGGCCTTCGCCGTGATGGCCGCATCGGCGACGGCGGGCTGTGTCAGCGTGTAGTTGCCCGCGTCGCCGCCGGTCAGCGTGTAGCCGCTGGCGGTGACCGCCCACGTGCCGACATTCTTGCTCGCGAAGCTGCCGGTTCCCGCGGAAAAGCCCACGTCGTCACTCCCGATCACACCGGCGAGCGTACCGCCCGAAAGGTTCGCGTCGCCGTCGCCGTCGTAGTCCTTGTCGGTCGCGGTCACGCCGGTCAGTGCGAGCATCTTCGCTGTGATCGTCGCGTCGGCGACCGTTGGCTGGGTCAGCGTGTAGTTCCCGGCGTCGTCACCCGTAAGCGCATAGCCGCTCGCCGTGACCGTCCATGTCCCGACGTTCTTGCTGGCGAAGGCACCGGTCCCGGCGGAGAACTCCACGTCGTCGCTGCCGACGATGCCGACGAGCGTGCCGCCGGAAAGGTCGGCGTCGGCGTCGCCGTCGTAGTCCTTGCCGGAAGCAGTGACGCCGGTGAGCGTGAGGGCCTTCGCCGTGATCGTGGCATCGGCGACCGTGGGCTGGGTCAGCGTGTAGTTCCCGGCGTCGCCGCCGCCGAGCGCATAGCCGCTGGCCGTGACGCTCCACGTTCCCGCGTTCTTGCTGGCGAAGAGTCCCGAACCCGCAATGAATTCGACATCGTCGCCGCTGATCACGCCGACGACTGCTGCTGCCTCGAGGTCAGAATTGTGATCTTCATAGTTGTCCTTGCCGGAGGCTGTGACGCCGGTGAGCGTGAGCGTCTTTGCAGAAATCGACGCATCGGCGACCGTGGGCTGTGTCAGCGTGTAGTTCCCGGCGTCGTCGCCGGTGAGGACGTAGCCGCTGGCGGTGATGGTCCACGTGCCGACGTTCTTGCTGGCGAAGCTGCCGGTGCCTGCGGAGAAGTCGACGTCGTCGCTGCCGACGACGCCGACGAGGGTGCCGCCCGAGAGGTCGGCGTCGGTGTCGCCGTCGTAGGCCTTGTCGGCAGCGGTGACGCCGGTGAGCGTGAGGGCCTTCGCCGTGATCGTCGCATCGGCGACCGTCGGCTGGGTCAGCGTGTAGTTGCCCGCGTCGCCGCCGGTCAGCGCATAGCCGCTCGCCGTGACCGTCCACGTGCCGACGTTCTTGCTGGCGAAGCTGCCGCTCCCGGCGGAGAACTCCACGTCCTCGCTGCCGACGATGCCGATGAGTGTGCCGCCCGAGAGGTCGGCGTCGGTGTCGCCGTCGTAGTCCTTGTCGGCAGCCGTGACGCCGGTGAGCGTGAGCGTTTTGGGCGTCACGGTCAGCGTGCCGGTCGAGGACGACGCGCCGAATTGGTAGCCCGCGGTATTGACCAGCGTACCGTTTGCGAGGCTGATGTCGTAGGGCGAGCCGGCGACGTTCGAGCCGGCGGCGGCGCCCGCCGAACTCAGCACGGGCGCGCCGGAGAGGCCGATGGTTGTCAGCGTCTCCTGCGTCCACACGTCGCCGTAATCCGAGGCGTCGACGAGACCGTCCAGATCGTAGTGCGTGCCGAGCACCGGGGTCGGCCACGTGAACGTCTCGCCGTAGACCTTGTCGTCGCTGAAGGCCGTGCTCGCCGTCAGCGTCGGCTGGAAAGCGAAGACGTAGCGGTTTCCGGCCCCCACGGAGGCCGGCGGGAGCGTTCCGCCGGTCTGCCCCCAGATCGGCAGGCTGCCGCTGGCGAGGTCGCCGAACACGGTGTCGTCCGGGTCCGGGAGATAGATGATCCATCGCCCGGCGGAGGCCACCGCGCCGCTGCCCGCGAGGTTGTCGAGGTGCTTGCCGCCGGTCCCGGCAGCGGCATCGACCACGATCTCGCCGCTGACGGACTGGATGACCGCGCTCGTGCCCGAAAGGACGAGGCCGTCGTTGTCGCTGCCGGAGACGGGCGATCCGCCCGCCGCGGTCACGGTGATGGCGCCGGAGTCGCTGGAAAGCGCGAGCGCGCCGGCGAGGCGCACGCCGTGGTTGAGCGTGGAGCCGCCGCTGCCGCCGCCCGTGCCGCTGACGATGATCCCGGCCGCGTCCGGGCTGTTTCCGGTCGAGACGACCGTGGAATTTTCGGCCACGTCGACGCCGATGTTGGCGAGGCCGGAGGTCGCCGCGCCGGCGATGCCGGTGATCGTGATGTCGCCGAGGCTGCTCTCGATGCGCGAGCCTGTCGTGCCGCCGATGACGACGCCGGACTTGCCGCCGCCCGTCGCGCCCGCGCCGCCGGTGCCCGCTATGGTGATCGTGCCTGCGCCCGGCGATTCGACCGTGCTGTCCGCGATCCTGATGCCGATGGCATCGGAAAGCCCCGTGCCGGCCTTGCCGGTCATCCGGATCGCGCCGCCGCCGCCCGAGGCGGTGGTGATCCGTGCGCCGTCTTTGAGCGTGATCGCGGCGTTGCTGCCGGCCGAACTGAACGGTGTCGCGTCGTCGTTGGCGGCGAGCACGACGGCGTCGAACGAATCCGCGTCGCCGGTGTAGGCGTTTTCCAATGTGCCGCCCAGCACGGTAATCTGCGCCGCTGCCGTCATGCCGAGCGTGGCCTTGCCGGTGACGAGGAGATCGACGGCGTCCACCGTGATGTTGCGCGCCGACGTGTAGGTCTGCGCGCCCGACGTCGTCACGTCCGCGCCGAGCACGAGGTCGGCGGCCGCGTTCGTGGTCGCCAGCTGCACGCTCGACGCGGTGATGCCGTCGGTCGCCCCGATGCTGCCGACCGAGAGGCTGCCGCTGCCGCCGTGGATGAGCGCCACGCTGCCCGTGCCGACGCCGGCCGCGAGCGTGCCGATGTCGTTGCCGATATGGGTCAGCGTGTAGGTGCTGCCTGCGCCGGTCAGCAGCAGGCTGCCCGCCTTGATGTAGGCGCCGAGGCCGGCGCTCTGCGTCGTGGTCCCGGCGATGTCCAGCGTCAGGCGATTGTTGCCGACGTCGAGCGGGGAACCGGCGCTGGTGCCGGTGAACAACAGGTTCGCGCCGCTGACCAGCCGAAGATTATCCTTGAAGGCAAGGAGGGCGGTTGCCACGTTGATCGTGCCCGCCGTGGAATTGCCGATGACGATTTCGGAAAAGCCGTCCACGAGAGGATTGCCGAGCGAACCGGCGCCCAGTTGAAGATCGCCGGCGGCACCCGTGCCGAGGCCGATGCTCCGGCCATCGGTGCGGGGCTGTATCGTGAGAACGCCGCCGCCCGTGATGAAGGACGTGCCGGCGATTGCGGCCCTGTCGGCATTGATGGTGATGTTGCCGGTGCCGGCGCTGCCGAGGGAGGCGGTCGCCAGCGTCGTGAAATCCGCCACCGTGCCCCGGCTCGTCGCCGTGACCGTGACGTCGCCGCCCGCGGTGGAAAAGACCTGACCGGTGCCGCCCAGCCGGACGCCGTCGGTCTTCACGCCGCCCGCCTTGTCGGACCCGACGCCGACGAGCGTGATGTCTCCGGATTCGGTTTCCACCTTGCTGTTGCCGACACCGATCCAGATGCCTTCGCCGTCGCCGTTCGAGCGCGTGCCGCTGAGCGTGACGGAACCCGTGCCGGACGCCTTGACCACGGCGGGGTTCGCGGCGCCGAGCAGGTAGAGCGCGGGCCGGACGTCGGCAAGGCCGGTCGCGAGCGCGGTGATGACGATGCCGCCGTCCCCCGACAGGACCGAGCCGCCGCTCAATACGATCACGCCCGAGCTGGTGGCGCCGACGTCGCCGATCGCCTCTCCCGTCAAGGTCACGCTTCCGGTGCCTTGCGACTGGATGGTGGCACCGTTCACCATGATGCCGTAGCCGCCGCCCGTGCCGCTGCGGCCCGAAAGGTCAATCTTTCCGCCACCCCCGGCCGCCGTGACGATGGTCGATCCGGCGCCGAGGTCGATCCCGTGCAGGTTCCGCGCGTCGGGCGTGGTCCGGCGGTTGGCCTTGAGAACGATGGCGTCGAAGGGGGTCGGATCGGTGGAGAGGTTTTGCAGGCTCGCCGTGCCGAGCATCTGGATTTGCCCGGCGGCGTTCATGTTCAGCGTTTCCGCTCCGGAGACCGAGATCGTCGTGGCCGATGCGACGCGAATATCGCGCTCGGACATGTAGTCCTGCGCGCCTGTCGTCGCGACATTGCCGTTCAGCAGGATGTCGCCCGCCGCGCCCGCATTGCTGACGTCGACCGCGCCCGCGGCGATGCCCCGCAGCGTGATGCTGCCGCTGCCGCTGTTGGTCTTGCCGGCGCCGGTGCGCATCTCGATGGCGACCGAACCGGCGCCTGCGTTGATGGAGGAACTCGCGCCCATCGTGATGACGGCGTTTCCGGCGTCGCGATGGGCATTGACGACGCCGCTGGCGAGGTCGTCGTTGGCGATCAGCGTCAGGTCGCCGCCGTCCGTCGCGATGCCGGCGTTGAGAAGGATGCTGCGCCCGGCCTGGAGCGTCAGATCGCCGCCGTCGCCATACTCGTTATCGACGGCGATGGCCGTGTTCACCGTGATGTCGTTGTTGGCCTGGAGCGTCAGGTTCGTGCCCAGCGACAGCTGCAAGGCAAGGTCGCTCGCCGCGACGTTCACGAGGCTGCCGGCGACGTCGCCGTAAGCAAGGCCGTTGCTGAAATCGAGCGCGAGCAGATGCACCGCGCCCGCGTTGCCGGCCGCGGGCGGCAGATTGTCGAAGCCGTCGTCGTCCTTCGCGCCGACGGCCATCCGGTCGCCGATTCCGCTCAGCGCGACCGCGTGACCGAACTGGTCTCCGGCCTCGATCGCCGCCGGGACGTTGCGGCCCGAATAGCCCTTTCCGATGATCGTGCGGAGATCGACCGCGGCAAGGACGGACGACAGGTCGAACAGATAGACCGCGCCGGAATCGGCGGAATCGTTGCCCGCGCCGTCGTGCTGCGGCGCGCCGACCGCAAGCAGGGTGCCGTCGTTGTTGAAGCTCAGCGAATGTCCGAGCACGTCTCCCGCCCGGACGCTCGTGCCGACATCGAAGCCTTTCGCGCCGGTATAGCCGCGCCCGATCGTCATGGCGTGCTCGGGGTTCTGGAAATTGCCGGTGCTGTCGAAGGTGAACAGATAGACCGCGCCGGCGTTCGTCTGGCCGCCGTCGAATCCGTCGTCGAGGTTCGCGCCCACGGCGAGGCGGTCGCCTGCGGCACTCAGCGCAATGCCGCGGCCGAACTGATCGTTGAAGTCAAGCGAGATCCCCGGTGTTCCGTGGCCGATCATCCCTTCGGGCGTCGGATTCGAGAAATCGCCGTCCGTGAAGCTGAACAGATAGACGGCACCCCGGTAGTCCGTGACGGTGTCATACGGTGTCCTGCTGGCGCCGACCGCGAGGCGGTTGCCGGACGCATCGAACGACAGGGAGGCGCCGAAATACTCGGTCTTCTGGAGACCCTCGAAACTCTGACCGTCCTCCACCACGTCGAAGCTTCCGGGGCCTGCGTAGCCGCGGCCCAGCGTTCCGACATGCTCGCCGCTTTCGAACTTCGAGTCCGGGTCGAACGTGAACAGATAGACGGCGCCGTAGTTGTCGGCCTGCAACGCGGCGACATCGGTGCCGTCGTCGAACACGGCGCCAACGGCGAGACGGTCGCCCGCGGCGTTCAGGGCGACGGCGTGCCCGAAATTGTCCAGTGCTTCCAGCGACCCGGTGAGATCGACGTTGTTGCCGCCGCCGTAGCCGTGGCCGATGACGCCTTCGAGCGCGCCGCCCGAGAAATTCCCGTCCGTGAAGCTGAACAGGTAGACGGCGCCGCTGCCGTCGAGGCTGTCGCCGAAGCCGTCGTCGTACCATGCCCCGACCGCCATCCTGTCGGCGGCCGCGTTCAGCGCGACGGCGGCGCCGAAGCCGTCCGCGGCGCCGGTCCCGCCGCCTATCGGGACGTTGAGATTCTTGTTCGCCGTGTAGCCGCTGCCGATAATGCCCACCCGTCCACCGCCGGAAAAATCCGTGTCGTCGAAGGTGAACAGGTGGACAGCGCCCGCGTTGATGCTGTCGCCGGCGCTGCCCGCATCGCCGACCGCGCCGACCGCCAGCCGATCTCCCGCGCCGTTCAGCGCGACGCTCGTGCCGAACTGGTCGGTTGCGCCCAGGCTCAGGCTTATGTCCTTGCCGTCATTGTAGCCGCTGCCGAGCGTGGCCTCCAGCACGCCGCCCGAAAACAGGCTGTCGGTGAAGCTGTAGAGATAGACCGCGCCCGGGCTGCTGCCGGCCGAGGGCGACACATCCATACCGTCGTTGCCCACCGCGCCGATGGCGAGCCGGTCGCCGGCGGCGTTCAGCGCCACAGAATAGCCGAACCAGTCGCCTATCCCCAGCGCGAGCGAACGATTCTTGCCGCCCGCATAGTCCTTGCCGATGCTGGCCTGAAGGACGCCGCCGCCGAAGCCGGTGTCCGAGAAAGTGAACAGGTGGACCGCGCCGGGATTGTTGGTGTTGTTCGCTGCGCCGTTGTCCCCATAGGTGCCGACGGCGAGCGCGGTGCCGGCGGCATTGAGCGAAATCGCCGAACCGAACAGGTCGGCGGTATCGAGCACGATGTCCGTTTCGTATCCGAGGCCGATGGAGCCCGCCAGCGTCCCGTCCGAGAAGTCGGTGTCCGTGAACGTGAAGAGATGCACGCTGCCGTAATTGTCGGCGCCGCTCGCGTCATGGCCGTCGTCCCTTGGTGCACCGACGGCGAGCCGGTCGCCCGCCGCGTTGAACGAAACCGAGGTTCCGAACTCGTCACCCGCATCGAGCGCGATCGACACATCCCTGATGCCGGAATAGCCCGACCCCATAACAGCGCCAAGCGAGCCGCCCGAGAAATCATTATCGGTGAAGCTGAACAGGTAGACGGCGCCGGCATCGTCGGTCGTGCCGGGATCGCCATCTCCATCGTCGCCGGACGCGCCAACGGCGAGACGGTTGCCCGCTGCGTTGAACGAAACCGATCTGCCGAACTGGTCGCTGGTTTCCAGCCGGTCGATGTCCCTGTTCTTACCGCCGGCATAGCCTTTGCCGATGATGCCCTCCAGCGTGCCGCCGGAAAAATCGCCGTCCGTGAAGCTGAACAGGTAGACGGCGCCGTAATTGTCCGTCGAAATGCCGCCAGCACCGTCGTCGCCGACCGCGCCGACCGCCATCCGGTCGCTGGCGGCGTTGAGCGCGACCGAACTGCCGAAGACGTCCACGGCGTCGAGGCCGACGCCGGCGCTGCCCGTGCCGAAATAGCCCGCGCCGATGACGCCCTGATAGGACCAGCCGCTGACGTCGCCCGTGTTGCCGATCACGATGTTCTTGGGGTCGAGCAGCAGGTGGCCGCCGCCGACATGCACGTCCATCAGGCTCGCCTGCCGGAGGTCGCCCGCCGAGGAGATTTCCGCCGCGCCGCCGGTCGTGCCGCCCGCCGCGCCGCGCGCGTCGATGGCGCCGAGGAAGGTGGTGCGGTCCTCCGACCAGATCACCGCCGTGCCGCCCGCGCCGCCGGAGGCGGACACGTCGATCCGGCTGCCGCTGCTGACGAAGACGCTGTCCGCTTTCGCAAGGCCGGACAGCGCGCCCCAGCGGCCGAGGAAGCTCTGGTGGTAGGGCTTCGACGGGTCCGGCGTCTTGCCGCCCTGGAAGGCGCCGCCGATGCGGACGAGGCCGCCCGCCTGACGGCCGCGCGCGTCGAACGTCGCCGACAAGAGGGACACGTCGGCGCCGGTCATGTCGATGCGCCCGCCGCGCCCGAAGCGGCCCGCGGCGGCATAATGGCCGGAGCTGACGATGCCGCCGTCCGCGAGGCTGCGGATCGTGCCGCCGTCGATGAGGCCGGAGGCGTCGCTGCGGCTCGTCGACGTCTCGACGATGCGGCCCGCGCTGTAGGCGATGCCGCCGCCGCTGCCGAGGGCGCCCGTCGCCGTGACGGTTTCCGCGAGCGACAGCGCGCCTTCGGCGGCGACGCTGACCGTGCCGCCGTCCCGCCCGCTCGCGCTCACGCGGCCGCCGAGCGCCACGGCGCGCCCGGAAATGTCGATGCGCCCGCCCTCGGCCTCCGCGCTGTCCGCCGAAAGCGTGCCCGTGGCCGTGACGCTGCCCGATCCCGAGAGCACGATGCTGCCGCCCTCGCGGTTGATGCCGTCGGCGCGCACGACGCCCGACACGTTCACCGAGGCGTTGACGACGTCGCGCGCCGCCGCCGCGCTCAGCAGCACCTTGCCGCCGCTCGCCGCGATGACGCCGCTGTTCTCGACGAGCGCCGCACCGCCGTCGCCGACGGTGGCGGCGACGATGCCGTCCGGCGCGACGGAGACGAGGCCGTCGCCGTAGAAATCGACCGTGAACCCCGGGCCCGCGCCGAGCGCGACGCGGCCGAGGTTGGCGACGATCGTGCCGCTGTTGCGGACGCTCGGCGCGACGAGCGCGGCGAGCCCGGCGTCGCGCACGGTGATGCGGCCTTCGTTGACAATGGACGCGCCGGGGGACGCGCCGGGAAGGCTGCCGCCGGAGAAGTTCAGCGATCCGGTCGCCATGAAGGCCTGCCGGTCGATGTCCGCGGTCGTCGCGACGAGACCGCCGACGTCGACGGTCGCGTCCTTGCCGAAGGCGATGCCGTTCCGGTTGATGAGGACGACGCGGCCGTTCGCGGTGAGGCTGCCGAGGATGGAGGAGGGGTCCGCGCCGGTCACGCGGTTCACGGCGACCGACGTGCTGCCCGGCTGGATGAACCGCGCGCTTTCGCCCGTGCCGATCGAGAAGCCGGTCCAGTCGAGGATGGCGCGGTCGCTGGTCTGCGTCACCGTCACGCGGCCGGTGCCGTCGCCCGCGATGGATGCGCTCCCGGCGCTTACCGTGCCGCCGCTCGGCCCTGCGTGCGCAGCGCCCGCAAGCGCGAGCGCCGCGAGGCTGGTGCCGGCGAGGATGATGCGGCGCTTGTCGAAGGTGGAACGCGGGACCATTGGGAACGCCTCTTGTTGTTCTCTCAGCGATTGGCGGCCTTCGCCCACGCCGTGTTCTGGAGTGCGGAGGCGTCGAGCGCCTCGGCGAATCCGTTGAAGGAGAGCGGCAGCACCATCGGCTTGCCGTCGCTGCCGAGGACGGCGAGCACGCCTGTCTTCGCCGCGCGCAGGCGCGTGATCTCCGGCGTGCCGAGCAGGCGCTCGATGTAGCAGCCGCCCGCGTCGCAGCGCGTGTAGCCGTAGCCCTCGAGATCGGCGTTGCCGTCGAGGCGCAGCAGCGGCTGCTGCGACAGGCGGACGCCGAGCGGCAGGCGGATCTGCACGGCATAGCGCTCGCCGCTGCCGCGATAGGCGAAGGCGATGCGCATGACCTGCTCGCCCGTGCCCTTCGACGTCGCGGCCTGCGCGATCTCGCACGGCGGCACGTCCGCCTGCTTCGTGCATTGCACGACCCAGTCGCCGTGGACATCCGTCTTCGGCGTTTCGGCCGCAGGCGCGGCGGCAGTGAATGCGAGGAGGATAGCGGGCACGGCGATCATGGGGCGGTCCTTGCTCAGGGTCATAGCGAGAGGGAGATCGAGAGGTTGGCGCGCCATTTGCGGTCGGTGGGGCCGGACAGGCCGCGTGCACCTTCCGCGAGCGCGGTGAGGCGCGGCCCGATCCGGAACGAGACGCCGCCGCCCGCGGAGGACGCGGAATGGCGGCGCGCCTCGCCGGTATCGAGCCGGCCCTTCTGCCAGCCGATGCCGCCGTCGACGAAACCGTGGACGCCGAGGCCGACCTTGCCCGCCGGTGACGTCACGGAGCGGCGCCAGCGCGCTTCCAGCCCGCCCATCAGGCAATGATCGGCGCTCACCGTGCCGCTGTCGTAGCTGCGCCCGAAACCCGCGCCGCCGTAGCTGCATTCGGCCGCGCTCAGCAGCGCATCGGTCGCGGCCCACTGGCCGGAGCCCTTGGCGATGACGCCGAGATCGCCGCCCGCCAGCGCGGCGACCGGCTGATAGCGCTGCGCGTAGAGCGTGAGATTGAGGAAGGACGCGGAGCCGTTCATCCGCGTGCGCAGCGGGTCGTCGTCCGCCGTTGCGCCGAGCCCGGAGAAGCCCTTGATCGCGCCCGCCCTGACAAGGTTGATGCCGCCGCCCGTGTCGGCCCAGTCGAGATCGAGATCGACGCTCGCCGTGCGAATCCGGTCCCGCGTGAATGCGGTGCGAAGAACGGTCGCATCGGAATTGATGACGTGCCCGGCGATGGTGAGGCCGATGTTGCTCGCGCGGCTGCGGCGGATCGGCAGCGTGACGCCGAGATCGACGTTCAGCGTCTCGCCGCGATAACGGATCGCCTCGAGAAGCGCGCCGACCGGGCGGCTCCACGAAAAGCTCGCGCGGCCGTCCACGTGTAGCCCGTGCGGGCCGAGCCACCTGGTCGCTTCCCCGGTGAAGGCGCGGTAGCGGTCCCCGTCCGGGCTCGCCCAGCCGCGCAGGCGGACCTCGCCGCTGTCGCCGCTGAAACGCAGGCCGCCGCCCA
>JACFNY010000492.1 GCA_019454625.1 Sphingomonadaceae bacterium | reverse complement strand
CGATGACGTCCCGCGGCGTGGTGTAGCTGGCGGCATTGGTCGCCGTGCTGTCCGGCATTGCCGGGCTGATCAGCGCGCCACTGCTGGCAGGCTGATGAGGGGATCATCGCTCAATTGTCCGACGCTTTCCAGCGTCATGTAGCGGGCGCGCTGAACGGCCCACTCATCGTTCTGTTCGAGCAGCAACGCACCGACGAGACGCACGATGGCGTCGTCGTTGGGGAAGATGCCGACGACATCGGTGCGCCGCTTGATCTCGCCGTTGAGGCGTTCGATCGGGTTGGTGCTGTGCAGCTTGGCCCGGTGCTCCTTCGGGAAGGTCATGTAGGCGAGCACGTCGGGCTCGGCGTCGTCGAGGATGGCGGCGAGCTTCGGCACCTTCGGTCGGATCTGGTCGGCGACGGCGCGCCATTGGGCGCTGGCGGCTTCGGGCGTCTCCTGAGCGAAGGCGGTGGCGATAAAGGCCGAGACGACGCGGCGACCGCTCTTGCCGGCGTGGGCGAGAACGTTCCTCATGAAGTGGACGCGGCAGCGCTGCCAGGTGGCCGAGAGCACCTTGGTGACGGCCGCCTTCAGGCCCTCATGGGCATCCGAGACGACGAGCTTCACGCCACGCAGGCCGCGGCGCGTCAGCTTGCGCAGGAACTCGGTCCAGATCGGCTCGGCCTCCGAGGTGCCGATCTCCATGCCCAGCACCTCGCGTCGGCCGTCGGAGTTGACGCCGACGGCGATGATGACGGCGACGGAGACGATCCGCCCGCCACGACGGACCTTCAGGTAGGTGGCGTCGATCCACAGGTAGGGCCAGTCGCCCTCGATCGGCCGCTCGAGGAAGGCCTTCACCTTGCCGTCGATCTCCTCGCACAGCCGGCTGACCTGACTCTTCGAGATGCCGCTCATGCCCATGGCCTTGACCAGGTCGTCGACCGACCGCGTCGAGATGCCCTGGACATAGGCCTCCTGGATGACGGCCGTCAGCGCCTTCTCGGCCATGCGTCTCGGCTCCAGGAAGCCTGGGAAGTAGGATCCCTTCCTCAACTTCGGGATGCGCAGCTCGACGGTGCCGGCCCGCGTCTCCCAGTCCCGGTCGCGATAACCGTTGCGCTGGGCGGTCCGCAGTGGCGACTTCTCGCCCCAGGCGGCGCCGGTTGCCGCGCCCACCTCCATCTCCATCAGCTTCTGGGCAGCAAAGCTGATCATCTCGCGCAGCAGATCGGCATCTGCGCTCTTCTCCACGAGCGCACGCAGGTTCATCATGTCGTCGGTCATCGGTGTTCCTTCCAGTGAGGACTTGGCTTCGACAACCAGACCATACCGGAAAGCGCCGATGACCACCGCGCTACCCAGCTACACCACCTCCGGGGACGTCACC
>JACFNY010000037.1:9449-11777 GCA_019454625.1 Sphingomonadaceae bacterium | reverse complement strand
GCGACGACAACTGCGAGCGCTCCTCGACCTGATTGTGAGGGGGGAGATCAAGCGCCAGCCCTACACACGCAATGCACAATTCCAGTCGGCGCATACAAGGGGACCAAGGCCGAACTTCCGCTTGTGCCGCCGTCGCCAGCCCTTAGCGGACCGCCTGCAAACGGCCCATCTCAGTCAGCCCATGAGACTAGAGGAGCAAATGCTGAACGTCGGTATCCGCAATGACCTTGCCGTTCGCCACGTCGCCGGGAACGGCAGCAAAGTCCCAAGGCCAGTCGCTCGCACCAGCGAGGCTGCGAGATGAACAGAGGGCAGGTATCAGGGAGCGGTTAGGGTGCCGTGAAGGCCGGCTTCGTCGGCGGATCAGGTCATTATGGTCGCGGGCGGGAAACAGTTTGCCACGAAACATGGCTACCGTCTGGAGCGCTTTGATAAAGCTCTCGGCGCCTTGCGGCTGGCCGATATCCTGACAAAATGTGGTGAAGCGATAAAAAAGTGCCAATTTGGGAATCGAACTGGATGGCCCAATTTTGACGGTACATTTGACGGTATAGGGCATTGGCGACCCACCCTCATCCCATTGAAAAAATTCAAGAAATTAAGTTGTTTCGATCCCGGCCGTGGGCACCATCTCGGCAGAGCAGTCCGAAGAGCAGCCAAATCCATTTGACATCCCGCATGTCAATATGATGCTTGCCGCGCGGCGCATCGGTGCCGCTCTATTGGGGGACTTATGAAAATCGCTATACCAGCGACGTGCTTTGCCTTGCTTTTTTCTGCCACATCCCTGTAAGCACAAGATGCCGAGCCGGAAGACGTACAAGCTCAGGAAACGGTCCAGGCTTCGTCTCCGGAACCGGAAGCACAGGCGCCCGAACAACCGCCAGTTTCACGGGAACTGCCGGCCAGCACACAAGTACAAATAACGTCGGACAGCGAAATCTCGTCGAAAGCCATCGAGATCGGAAACAAATTCAACTTCACGGTCGTGAACGACGTGGTTGAAGGCGGTACGGTCGCGATCCCGCGGGGATCGAAGGTCGAGGCCACGGTGACGTGGAAGACCGGCAAGGCCGTCGGCGGGAAATCCGGGAAGTTTGAACTCAACTTCGACAAGATCAACGTGCGCGGCGTGGACTATCCGATGCGCGGCACCCACCGGCAGGAAGGCAAGGGCAACACCGTCGCCGCCGTCTTCGCGACCTGGCTGGTGAGCGGCCGCTCCGCCGTGATGCTGCCCGGCCAGATGGTGACGGCATTTACGGACCAGCCGATCCCGTATTGATGCACTGACGAAAAGAGCATTCCGGGACCGTCCGAATGCTCTTTTCTTTCCGCAGACGTCAGCGCGCCCTCCGCCCCTCGCGGCCGAGGGTCAGCGCGTGGGCCAGCGCCGCGAGGCCGAGCGCCAGCATCGCGGTGAGGACCACGCCGTAGAAGCCCGCGCTCTGCTTGGGCGGCCCGTAGAGCAGGTGGTCGAGCGTCGGGACAAGGAGCGAGAGGACGAGGCCGCAGAAGACGCCCCATGCGGCGGCGAGGGCCGCGGGGCCGCGCTTCGTCGCCAGCGCGGCGACCGCGAGCGCGCCGCCGACCAGCAGTTCGTCGAAGGCGAGCGGAACGAGGCGCGGGTTGCCCCACCAGCGGGCGAGCTCGCTCGCGGCAAGCAGGCCGCCGGCGGCGAAGGTGATGATGCGGAAGCGTTTCATGCCTTACCGGCTAACAGCAATCCGGGCGCAGGGCGAGCAGGCTGATCGCCCTCGTTAAGGATATTTACAGCCGTGTGACGGCATGATTCCCTGTGCCTGGGTTCCACAGGGAAGGAACTTGCGATGCACGATGACGTACCGCGTAGCGTTGACGGTGAATTCGCCCGGCGGATGCAGGACTGGCGCCTGCTGACCGCCGACATCCTCTACCACATGCCGGATCACCCGCACGTGCTGCAGAGCTTCACGTGGCAGACGCTGGACGTGCCGCCGCGCTTTCCGCGGCTGATCGGGTTCCTCGACTTCTGGTCGCACAGCATCGACGGGATGCTGCACTCGGTGCGGATCATGCACGACGCGCTGATCCGCCCGGCCGAATACCGCTTCGCCGACCGCGAGTTGCGGCTGAACTGACGACGCCTACTTGAGCGCGGCGACGTCGAGCGGCGTCAGCGCGGCCGCGGCAGCCGCGCTCGCCTTGCGCTCGGCGTCCGGCTCGGCGATGAGGCCGCGCGCCTTGAGGTAGCCTTCGGGGCCGAACGCCGCCTCGCTGGTGTATTCCTGAAGGAACACGGCGAGCGCCGGCTTGGCGCGGGCGTGCTCGCCCTTCACGTAGATGTAG
>JACFNY010000037.1:6884-9439 GCA_019454625.1 Sphingomonadaceae bacterium | reverse complement strand
GGGTAGGCGCCGCTGGCGATCGCCTCGTATTCCGGCGCGACGCCGCCCATCTTCACGCCCTCGATCTTGTCGAGGTTTTCCTCGAGATAGGAATAGCCGAAGATGCCGACTGCCGTGGGGTTCGCGACGAGCTTCTGGACGATGAGGTTGTCGTTCTCGCCCGCCTCCACATAGGCGCCGTCCTCGCGGAGCCGGGTGCAGCGCGTCTTGTACTCGTTTTCGTTCGTGTCCTTCAGCGCCTTCAGGTTCGGGAAGGTCGCGCAGCCCGCCTCCATGACGAGTTCGTTGAAGGCGTCGCGCGTGCCGGAGGTCGGCGGCGGGCCGAGCACCTCGATCTTGCGGTTCGGCAGCTTCGGGTCGATCTGGTTCCACGTGGTGACGCTGTTCTTCGAACCGTCCGGCTTCGTCGCGGCGAGCGCGAGGAAAATTTGCGCGGGCGTCACGTCGAGATGCGCGTCGGACTTCGCCTGCGCGATGGCGATGCCGTCGAGACCGACCTGCACCTCGACGATCTGCTTGACGCCGTTCGCGTTGCAAAGCTCGACCTCGCTCTTCTTGATGCGGCGCGAGGCGTTGGCGATGTCCGGATGCTGCGTGCCGACGCCGCCGCAGAACAGTTTGATGCCGCCGCCGGTGCCGGTCGATTCGACGATCGGCGCAGCCGCCGCCGGGTACTTGCGGCGGAAGTTCTCGGCAACCGCCGTGGTGAACGGATAGACGGTGGACGAGCCGACGATGCGCAGCGCCGGGCCGGAGACGTTGACGCCGCCGGTCGCGGCCGCCTCGCCGCCCTGCGGCGGCGTGGGCGCCGGGGACGAATCGCAGGCGGCGAGCGCCATGAGGCCGATACCGGCAAGGGCGAGGCTGGTGATGCGCATGGGTCCGTGTCTCCGCTGAATGGACGGCCTGATCATGACGCCGCCCCTAGGCATATTCGATGACGCTTTGGTGACAGGGAGATGTCGGCCGGGTGACAGAACCGATGTGCGCGCCTCTCGTCAGTGCGCGGCGTTCCAGTTGAGGCCGGTGCCGACATCGACGACGAGCGGCACCGTCATCGTCACGACCGGCGCGCAGGCATCCTCCATCACGCGCTTGATGACGGCGCCGGAGGCCGCGGCCTTGTCTGCGGGAACCTCGAACACGAGCTCGTCGTGCACCTGCAGCAGCATCCGCGCGTCCGAAAGCCCCTCGGCCTCCAGCGCGTCCTCGATGCGGATCATCGCGCGGCGGATGATGTCCGCCGCCGTGCCCTGCAACGGCGCGTTGATCGCGGCGCGCTCGCCGAAGGCGCGCTCGGCCTGATTCGACGACCGGATGAGCGGCGTGTGGATACGGCGGCCGAACAGCGTCTCGACATAGCCGATGTCGCGCGCGCCCATCTTGGTGCGCTCCATGTAGTTGCGGATGCCGGGGAAGCGTTCGAAGTATTTCTTGATGTAGTCGGCGGCCATGCCGCGGTCGATGCCGAGGTTGCGCGCGAGGCCGAAGGCCGAAATACCGTAGATGATGCCGAAGTTGATCGCCTTCGCCTGACGGCGGACGAGCGGCGTCATCGCCGCCATCGGCACGCCGAACATCTCCGACGCGGTCATGGCGTGAATGTCGAGCCCGTCCGCGAACGCCTGCCGGAGTTGCGGGATCTCGGCGATCTCGGCGAGCAGGCGCAGCTCGATCTGGCTGTAGTCCGCCGAGAGCAGCACGTTCCCGTCCTCCGGTACGAAGGCGTCGCGGACCTTGCGGCCCTCGTCGGTGCGGACCGGGATGTTCTGGAGGTTGGGGTCGGTGGAGGACAGGCGGCCCGTGGTGGTGGAGGCGAGCGCGTAGCTGGTGTGCACGCGGCCCGTTTCCGGGTTGATCTGGTCCTGCAGCGTGTCGGTATAGGTGGACTTGAGCTTGGCGAGCTGCCGCCAGTCCAGCACCTTCTGCGCGATCGCGATGCCTTCGCCGGCGAGACGGTCGAGCACATCGACATCCGTCGAATACGCGCCGGTCTTGGACGACTTCTTGCCGCCCTGAAGCCCCATCTGCTCGAACAGGATCTCGCCGAGCTGGCGCGGCGAGGCGACGTTGAACGGCGCGCCCGCGAGCGCGTGGATTTCCGCCTCCAGCCGTTCGAGGCCCTGCGCGTAGTCCGCCGAGAGGCGGGCGAGCGCTGCACGGTCCACCTTGATGCCGCGCCGCTCCATGCGGACGAGCACGGGCGCAAGCGGGCGTTCCAGCGTCTCGTAGACGCCGGTCACGTGCTCGCGCCACAGCCGCGGCTTCAGGTGCTGCCAGAGGCGCAGCGTGCAGTCGGCGTCCTCGGCGGCGTATCGTGTCGCGGCATCGAGCGGCACCTTGTCGAAGGTGACTTGCGCCTTGCCGGTGCCCGCGACCTCCTTGAAGGCGATCGGCTTGTGACCGAGCAGCCGCTCCGAAAGCCCGTCCATGCCGTGGCCCATCGGGCCGCCGTTCTCGAGCGCCTTGCCCGAATCGAGCGCGTAGGAAATCAGCATCGTGTCGTCGAACGGCGTGATCGCGATGCCCTGCCGCGCCAGCACGAGCATGTCGTA
>JACFNY010000037.1:0-6874 GCA_019454625.1 Sphingomonadaceae bacterium | reverse complement strand
GACCTTCAGCGTTGCCGGGTCCTCGAGCAGCGGCTTCAGGCGGGCGAGCGCTTCCGCGCGGTCCACCTGCACCGGCGTCTCGCCGAGCAGGCCTTCGCCCGCGACGTGGCCGAGCGGGATGTAGCAGGCGCGGTTCGGCGCGGTCGCGAGGCTGACGCCGACGAGATTGGCGCGCATCGCGTCGAGATTGTCCGTCTCGGTATCGACCGCGACGGTTCCAGCCGCGTAGCTTTCCGCGATCCAGCGGTCGAGGTCTTCGAGCGTGGTGACGGTCTCGTACCTGTCGTGCTCGACGGGCAGCAGCGGCGGCGAGAAGGCGTCCGGCGGGGGCAGCGCCGCGCCGGGCACGCCGCCTGCCGCTTCCGCCGCCGCGTGCTTGCCGAGCTTCGAGAGCAGCGAGCGGAAGCCGTGCTTCTTGAAGAACGCCGCGAGCGGCTCGTGCGGCGGGTCCTTGAGCGCGAAGGTCACGATCGGCTCGGGGAGAGGCCAGTCGGTCTTCAGCGTCACCAGCACGCGCGACATGCGGATGTCGTCGGTGCTCGCCGCTATCGTCTCGCGCAGCTTGTCGCGCTTGATCTCGCCTGCGCGGGCGATCAGCGTCTCGACGTCGCCGAACTGCTGGATGAGCTGCGTCGCCGTCTTGGGGCCGACGCCGCGCACGCCGGGGATGTTGTCCACCGCGTCGCCCATCAGCGCCAGCACCTCGCCGACCTTTGCGGGGGGCACGCCGAACTTCTCCTCGACGTGCGCGACGTCGATCCTGAGGTCGCGCATCGTATCGAGCATGTCGATGCCGCCGCCGACGAGCTGCATCAGGTCCTTGTCGGACGAGACGATGGTGACGCGCATACCCTCGTCGCGGGCCTTCACGGCGTAGGCGGCGATGATGTCGTCCGCCTCGATCCCCACCTCCTCGATGCACGGCACCGAGAAGGCGCGCACGGCGTCGCGGATGAGGGGAAACTGCGGCACGAGGTCCTCCGGCGGCTCCGGCCGGTTCGCTTTGTACTCGGGGTAAAGCTCCATGCGGAAGCTGTGCTTCGAGGCGTCGAGCACCACGGCGAGATGCGTCGGCCCCTCGCCCCGGTTCAGCTCCTCGATCAGCTTCCACAGCATCGCCGTGAACCCGAACACGGCATTGACCGGGGTGCCTTCCGGGTCGGTGAGCGGCGGCAGGCGGTGATAGGCGCGGAAGATGAAGCTCGACCCGTCGACGAGATACAGGTGCTGGGGGGTGTCGGTCATGGACGTGCGTGTAGCAAGCCGCGCCCCGATTGGCGACTACGGGATGAGCACCGTATCCTCGGCCGTGGGCGACGGCTGCGGATAATCGAGCGTGTAGTGCAGCCCGCGGCTTTCGTGGCGGCGGAGCGCCGAGCGGACGATGAGGTCGGCGGCGGTCAGAAGATTGCGAAGCTCGATGAGGTCCGGCGTCACGCGGAAGTGGCCGTAATAGTCTTCGACCTCCGCGGTCAGCATCTTGATGCGGTGCGCGGCGCGCTCCAGCCGCTTGGTGGTGCGGACGATGCCGACATAGTTCCACATGAACCGGCGAATCTCCGTCCAGTTCTGCTTGATGACGACCTCTTCGTCCGAATCGGTGACGCGGCTTTCGTCCCATGCGCGGATGGCGGGCGGATCGGCGAGCCCGTCCCAGTTCGCGGTGATGTGCTTCGCGGCGGCCTCCCCGAACACGAAGCATTCGAGGAGCGAGTTGGAGGCGAGGCGGTTCGCGCCGTGGAGGCCGGAGTGGCTGACCTCGCCCGCCGCATAGAGGCCGGGAAGGTCGGTGCACCCGTCGCGGTCGATGACGACGCCGCCGCAGGTGTAATGCTGCGCGGGGACGACCGGGATCGGCGCCTTCGTCATGTCGATGCCGAGGCCGAGCAGCTTCTCGTGGATGTTCGGGAAGTGGTGCTTCACGAACTCCGGCCCCTGATGGCTGATGTCGAGGTGCACGTAATCGAGGCCGAGGCGCTTGATCTCGTGGTCGATGGCGCGGGCGACGATGTCGCGCGGCGCAAGCTCGGCGCGGCTGTCGAAGCGCGGCATGAAGCGCTCGCCGCCGCCGGGGACGCCGGGGGGCAATTTGAGATGTCCGCCCTCGCCGCGCACCGCCTCTGTGATAAGGAAGTTCTTGACCTCGAGGTTGTAGAGGCAGGTCGGGTGGAACTGCATGAACTCCATGTTGGCCACGCGGCAGCCCGCGCGCCACGCCATTGCGATGCCGTCCCCGGTCGCGCCGCGCGGCGCGGTGGAGAACAGGTAGGTGCGGCCCGCGCCGCCGGTGGCGAGCACGGTGGCCCGCGCCGTCAGCGTCTCGACGCGGCCCGTGGCGCGGTCGAGCGCGTAGACGCCCCAGACGTGGCCGTCGCCCGAGTAGCGCTCGCCGTGGCGGCTGGTGACGAGGTCGATGCCCACCCGGTCCGGCAGCAGCGTGATGTTGGGGCTGGCCGCCGCTGCCTTTTCGAGCGCCTGCTGCACCGCCCAGCCGGTCGCGTCGTCGACGTGGACGATGCGGCGGTGGCTGTGCCCGCCCTCGCGCGTCAGGTGCCAGCGCTCGCCCGCACCCGCGTTGAAGGGGACGCCGATCTCGGCAAGGCGCTCGATGGCGGCGGGGGCGTTCTCGACGACGAACTCCACGATGTCGCGGTGGTTGAGCCCGGCGCCCGCCACCATCGTGTCCTCGATATGGCTTTCGAACGTGTCGCCCGGCTCCAGCACCGCGGCGATGCCGCCCTGCGCCCACGCCGTGGACCCCGCCGACAGATCCGCCTTCGACAGCACGCCGACGCGGAAATGCTGCGCGAGATTGAGCGCGCAGGTCAGCCCCGCCGCGCCCGATCCGATGACGAGAACGTCGAATTGCATGTCAGGCGGCCCGCTGCTGCGTGAGGTGGAGAAACACGTCCTCGAGGTCCGCCTCGCGGGTCGAGACGTCGACGACGCCGAGGCCGGTGGCGCTGATCGCCTGCAGCAGCTCGCCCGCGGTGAGCACGCCGCGATTGTAGGTGAGGGCGAGCTGGCGGGGGCCGAGCAGCTCCGCCTTCTCGGCGGGGAGCCCCGCGGGGGCGCCGTCGAGGTCGCGGTCCACCGTGACGATCAGGCACTTCTCCTGCGCGCTCGCGAGGAGCGCGTGCGTCTCGTCGTTCGCCACCACCTCGCCGTGGTTGATGATGGCGATGCGGTCGCAAAGCTCCTCGGCCTCTTCCAGGTAGTGCGTGGTGAGCACCACCGTCGTTCCCGCCGCGTGAAGCTCGCGCACGTAGGACCAGAGCTGCTGGCGAAGCTCGATGTCGACGCCGGCGGTGGGCTCGTCGAGGATCAGGATCGGCGGGTTGTGGACGAGCGCCTTGCCGATCAGCAGGCGCCGCTTCATGCCGCCCGACAGCGTGCGGGCGTAGGCGTGCGCCTTGTCCTCGAGCCTCAGCGCGCGGAGGATCTCCATCGAGCGGCGCTCGGCCTTCGGCACGGCATAGAGCCCGGCCTGGATCTCCAGCGCCTCGTAGGGCGTGAAGAAGGCGTCGAACAGGATCTCCTGCGGCACGATGCCGATGGCGCGCTTGGCGTTCCTCGTATCGCGGTCGATGTCGAAGCCCCAGATGCGCGCGGTGCCGCCGGTCTTGTTGACGAGCCCGGCGAGGATGTTGATCAGCGTCGACTTGCCCGCGCCGTTCGGGCCCAGCAGGCCGAAGATCCGGCCGCGCGGCACATCGAAGCTGACGCCTTTCAGCGCGCGCTTGCCGTCGGCATACGTCTTTTCGAGACCCCGGATTTCGATGGCGGGCTGCATGGGCGCTCCGCATAGCGCGGACGCCCATGCTCGCAAAGAGCCTTATGCCGCAAAGGGTCCTATGCGGCCTCCACCATCGCGGCGATGGCGTCCGGCGGCAGATTGGTCGCTTCCTTGGCGATCTCGGCGACGATACGATCCGCGACCTCCTTGTGGTAGTGCTTGCGCATCTCGCCGAGCGTGGCGGGCGGCGCGATCACGACGAGGCGCCCGGTCTTGCCCGCCAGCGTGCGCTTCTTCAGGATCTCGGCGACCTCGACGGCGAAACGATCCTCCGCGAGCTGCTTGAAATCCGTCTCCTCATAGCCATGCCGCCGCATGCCGACGCTCTGGAAGCTGCGGCCGGGCCGGTCGCTCGAAAGCTCGCGATCGGGAAGCAGCTCCTGCGCCTCCTCGCGGATCACCTGGAGATCGGGGAACTTCGTGTCGCCTTCATTGACGAGCAGCAGCAGCTTGCGCCCGTCCGCAACGCAAATCTCGGTCTTGTGCTGGAGGATCATGGCGTCTCTCTTTTCTGCCTGTGTGTGAAGCTTCAACGAAGCATGGCGAAACCGGTTGCGGGCCAAAGGCCGCCGTTCCATAGAGCCTTCGCCATGCATGATATCCGCTTTATCAGGGAAAACCCCGCCGAATTTGATCGAGGTCTAAGTCTGAGGGGCCTCGCGCCGCTGTCGGCGGAAATCCTCGGCGAGGACGCGGCGCTGCGCGAGACGGTGACGACGCTGCAAGCCGCGCAGACGCGCCGCAACGAGGCCTCGAAAGCGATCGGCGCGGCGAAGGCGCAGAAGGACGAGGCGACCGCCGCCGCGCTGATGGCCGAGGTTTCCGAACTCAAGACGCGCATCCCCGACCTCGAAGCGAAGGAACGCGCACTTTCCGAAGCGCTGAACGCACAGCTCTCGGCGATCCCGAACCTGCCCGCCGCCGACGTGCCCGAGGGCCCGGACGAAACCGCGAACGTCGTGCTACGGGCATGGGGTGAACCGCGCGCCTTCGATTTCGCGGCCAGAGAGCACGACGCCGTCGCCGCGCCGCTCGGCCTCGACTTCGAGCGGGCGGCGAAGCTTTCCGGCGCGCGCTTCGCGGTGATGAGCGGTGGCGTCGCCCGCCTGCACCGCGCGCTCGCGCAGTTCATGCTCGACCGGCAGGTGGCAAACGGCTTCACCGAGACCGCCGTGCCGCTGCTGGTGCGCGACGAGGCGGTGTACGGCGTCGGCCAGCTTCCGAAGTTCGGCGAGGACATGTTCCGCACCGAGGACGGCCGCTGGCTGATCCCGACCGCCGAGGTCAGCCTCACCAACCTCGTCGCGGACGAGATCGTCGACACGGCGAGCCTGCCGCTGCGCTTCACCGCGCTCACGCCCTGCTTCCGCGCCGAGGCGGGCGCGGCGGGGCGCGACACCAAGGGCATGATCCGCCAGCACCAGTTCGAGAAGGTCGAGATGGTGGCGATCACGGCGCCCGAACAGTCCGAGGCCGAGCACGCGCGCATGACCGAATGCGCCGAAGGCGTGCTCCAGGCGCTCGGTCTTCCCTACCGCGTGATGCTGCTGTGCACCGGCGACATGGGCTTCGCATCGCGGAGGACGCACGACCTCGAGGTCTGGCTGCCGGGGCAGCGCTGCTACCGCGAGATTTCGAGCGTCTCCAACTGCGGCGATTTCCAGGCGCGCCGCATGAACGCACGCCACCGCGCCGCGGGCGGGAAGGGCACCGAATTCGTCCACACGCTGAACGGCTCGGGCCTCGCGGTCGGCCGCACGCTCGTCGCGGTGCTGGAGAACTACCAGCAGGCGGACGGGTCGGTGACGATCCCCGAGGCGCTGCGGTCGTACATGGGCGGGCTGGAGGCGCTGTGCCCGTGAGGATCCTGCTCACCAACGACGACGGCTACCACGCCCCCGGCATGGCGGTGCTGGAGGGAATCGCCCGCGAGATCACCGATGATCTCTGGGTGGTCGCGCCCGCCGAGGAACAGTCGGGCGCGGGCCATTCGCTGACGCTGACGCAGCCGATCCGTCTTCAGAAGCACGGCGAGCGCCGCTTCGCGGTGCGCGGCACGCCGACCGACAGCGTGATGATGGCGCTGGGGCACCTGATGAAGGACAACCCGCCCGACCTCGTGCTCTCGGGCGTCAACCGCGGCGCGAACCTCGCCGAGGACGTCACCTATTCGGGCACCGTCTCGGCGGCGATGGAGGCGACGCTCTACGGCGTGCCCGCCATCGCGCTCAGCCAGTGCCTCGGCGACATGCGCGCGGCGCAGGCCTTCGAGACGGCGACGAAGTGGGGCGCGACCGTGCTCCGCGCGCTCGCCGCCAGGACATGGCCGAAGGGCGTGCTGATGAACGTGAACTTCCCCGCCGTCGCGCCGGACGCCGTGAAGGGCGTGCGCGTGACCGAGCAGGGCTTCCGCGACTACGGCGCCACCGCCATCGAGGAGCGTGTCGACCCGCGCGGCTTCACCTACTACTGGTTCGGGCTGGGGCGCGAGGCTTCGGAGGCCGGGCACCTCACCGACCTTCAGGCGACGCACGAGGGGCTGATCTCGGTGACGCCGCTCCACCTCGACCTCACGCACTACGAGACGCTGGACGCGCTTCGGGATGCGATGAAGCACCTCGGCTAGGCGCGATCCGCGATTCAAATCCGCATCGCGCCGGGTTAGAGACGTTCCCATGTTCCGCTTCGCCGTTCCTTTCGTCCTGCTTCTCGCCGCCGCCTGCTCGGCGCCCTCCCGCCCGCAATTCCCCGTGCCGACGCCGAAGAAGCCGATCGAGAGCACGGCCACGCCCGCGCCCGCTGCCCCGAAACGCGCGCCGTGGAAGCCGGTGAAGGTGGTGCCGGACGCCGTGGACGTGCCGCAGCAGACCGTGACCGTGCAGCGCGGCGACACGCTCTCCCAGATCGGCGCGCGCACCGGCTCCTCGGTGCAGGCGATCGCGCAGGCGAACCGCATCGCGCCGCCCTACACCATCGAGGTGGGGCAGGTGCTCACCATCCCCGGCGGGCGCTATCACACGGTGAAGGCGGGCGAGACAGGCATCACCATCGCGCGCGCCTACGGCGCGGACTGGGACC
>JACFNY010000491.1 GCA_019454625.1 Sphingomonadaceae bacterium | reverse complement strand
TGGCAAAGAAAGCGGGCAAGACGCTCGTCGTCGAGCAGATCGGCAGCCCCATCCGCCGCCCCGTCGAGCAGCGCGCGACGCTGGTCGGGCTTGGACTGAACAAGATGCACCGGCGCGCCACGCTGGAGGATACGCCCTCCGTGCGCGGCATGATCGCCAAGGTGAGCCACCTCGTCCGCATCGTGGACGAGGCGTGAGCAAGGCAGGAGCCAGATCATGAAACTCAACGAACTGCGTGATCGCGACGGCGCCAGCAAGGCGAGGAAGCGCGTTGGCCGTGGCATCGGTTCCGGCTCGGGCAAGACCGGCGGCCGTGGCGTCAAGGGCCAGAAGTCCCGTTCGGGCGTGGCCGTCAACGGCTTCGAGGGCGGGCAGATGCCGCTCTATCGCCGCCTGCCGAAGCGCGGCTTCAAGAACATCTTCGCCAAGGACCTGAACGAGGTTTCGCTCGGCCGGGTCCAGGCGGCAATCGACGCCGGCAAGCTCGACGCTTCCGCGACGGTGACGGTCGAGGCGCTGGTCAAGGCCGGCGTGCTGCGCCGCGCCAAGGACGGCGTCCGGCTGATCCGCGGCGGCGGCGATCTGAAGGCCAAAGTCGCCTTCGACATCGCCGGCGCGTCGGCTCCGGCGGTCGCCGAGGTCGAGAAGGTCGGCGGATCGGTCAAGCTGCCGGAGAAGGCGGCCGCCGAGTAACGGGCTTTGTGAAAAATGGCGGCGGCCTGTCCGTGTTCAGTCCGGCTGGAAAACCTTCCACGGACGGGAACATGAACAGGCCGCCGCTTGCATATTGGCCGGCCGGAGCCTATTTCGTGGCTTCGACGGCACGCGGGTCCAGGCGATGGGCCATGCGCGGCACCATCCTCGTCGCAGCGTGACGAAGCGGAGAATACCCTATGGCATCGGCAGCCGAGCAGCTTGCTTCCAACCTGAATTTTTCCGCCTTCGCCAAGGCGGAGGACCTGAAGAAGCGCATCTGGTTCACGCTCGGCGCGCTGCTCGTCTACCGCCTCGGCACCTATATCCCGCTGCCGGGAATCCACCCGGAAGCGTTCGCTCAGGCGTTCCAGCAGCAGTCGGGCGGCGTGCTCGGCATGTTCAACATGTTCGCCGGCGGCGCGGTCGAGCGCATGGCGATCTTCGCGCTCGGCATCATGCCCTACATCTCGGCCTCGATCATCATGCAGTTGATGACGTCGGTGATCCCGACGCTCGAGGCCTTGAAGAAGGAAGGCGAGCAGGGCCGCAAGATCATCAACCAGTACACCCGCTACGGCACGGTGCTTCTGGCCGTCGTGCAGGCCTACGGCATCGCCATCGGGCTCGAGAGCGGCGCCAACATCGTCACCGATCCGGGCTGGTTCTTCCGGGCGTCCGC
>JACFNY010000036.1 GCA_019454625.1 Sphingomonadaceae bacterium | reverse complement strand
CTTATATTCCTCCCCCATGAGTACCGCGAAGTCCATTGCCGCGCCCGTACCGCGCCTCGCGCTCCCCCTCGGCGAGCCCGTCACCACCGCCAGCTTCGGCATCGGCGAGGTGGTGCGGCACCGCTTTTTCCCGTTTCGCGGCATCATCTTCGACGTCGACCCGGAGTTCGCGAACACCGAGGAGTGGTGGGAAGCGATCCCCGAGGACATCCGGCCGGCGAAGGACCAGCCCTTCTACCACCTGCTCGCCGAGAACGACGACCAGACCTATGTCGCCTATGTCAGCCAGCAGAACCTGCTGCCCGACGAAAGCCGGGCCCCTGTGCTGCACCCGGCTGTTCCCGAGATGTTCGAGCGGATGCCGGATGGCAGCTATCGGCTGAAATCCCGGCACCGGCATTGATGCCCGAACCCGCGCTGAATCGGTTGACATTCGCGCCCGCCGCCAGTAGCTAGCTGCGCTTTCCGCAGGCATCGGCGTGTTTTTGCGCGCGGGTGTCTGTTGTTCAATTTCTGGGCCTAAGGTAGCCAAAGCCATGTTCGCAGTCGTGCGCACGGGCGGCAAGCAGTATCGCGTCGCCGCCGAACAGAAGATCACAGTCGACCGCCTGAAGGGCGAAGTCGGCGAAACCGTCCAGCTGGGCGACATCCTCGCCATCGGCGAGGGCGGCGAACTGAAGGACGTGGCCGGCCAGGTCGTCTCGGCGGAGATCGTCGCGCAGCCGAAGGGCGACAAGGTCATCGTCTTCAAGAAGAAGCGCCGTCACGGCTATCGCCGCCGCAACGGCCACCGCCAGCTTCTGACGGTGCTGAAGATCACCGCGATCGGCAAGGCCGCGGCCAAGGCGCCGAAGGCCGCGAAGGTGGAAGCCGCTCCGGCAGCCGAAGCCGCCGAGCCGGCCGAAAAGCCCGCGAAGGCCGCCAAGGCGCCGAAGGCGGAAGCCGCCGAGAAGCCGGCTGCAGAAAAGAAGGCCCCGGCCAAGAAGGCCGCGAAGGCCAAGACCGACGCCGAGTAAAGAGGAGTTTGAACCATGGCACATAAGAAAGCTGGCGGTTCGTCGCGCAACGGGCGCGATTCGGCAGGTCAACGGCTTGGCGTGAAGCGCTTCGGCGGACAGGACGTCCTCGCCGGCAACATTCTCGTCCGGCAGCGCGGAACCAAGTTCTACCCCGGCCGTAATGTCGGCATCGGCAAGGATCACACGCTGTTCGCGCTCGTGGAAGGCCGCGTGGCGTTCCACGACGGTAAGCTCGGACGCAAGTACGTCAGCGTCGACCCGATGCCGATGGCAGCGGAATAGCGAGGCGGCCCGCTTTGACAGACGGCCGCCGGGAAGGCGGCCCCTGAACAGGTGCAATCGCACAGGGAAAGGGAGATGGGTCGCCATCTCCCTTTTCCGTTTCTCCCCTTCCCGATGGGGCAGATGGAGCGAGAGATGTTTGCACGCACGAAGCGGCTGTTCCTGAGGCCGGCCTGGCCGGAGGACGCCGAGGCGCTTGTCGCCGCGATCGCCGACGAAGCGATCGTCCGCAACCTCGCCACCGCGCCGTGGCCCTATGGCATCGACGACGCGCGCGAGAAGATCGCGCGCGACGCGGAAACCCCCGCGCATGAAGCGAGCTGCCTCGTCTTCCTGCGCACGGCGGGCGCCCCGGAACTGGTCGGAAGCGTCGGCTTCGGGCGCTGGAACGAAAAGATCGCGATCCCAGAGATCGGCTATTGGGTGGCGCGCAAGCACTGGGGCAAAGGCATCGCCGTGGAGGCCGCCGAGGCCGTCCTCGAAGCCGCTTTCCTGGGCGTGGGGAGCGACATGCTGGGCGCGGGCCACTTCATCGACAACCCGGCTTCGGGCAAGGTTTTGAGAAAGCTCGGCTTCGTGCCCACCGGCGAGATCATCCCGTACCCTTGCCGCGCACGCGGCTGCGAGATCGATTCGGTCGAGTACCGCCTGTCACGCGAACGCTGGCTAGATCGCGTCGGCATGTATAGGGAAGCGGCATGAAGTTTCTCGATCAGGCGAAAATCTACCTGCGCTCCGGGGCTGGCGGCCCCGGCGCGGTGTCGTTCCGCCGTGAGAAGTTCATCGAGTACGGCGGTCCCGACGGCGGCAACGGCGGCAACGGCGGCGACATCGTGTTCGAGGCGGTGGACGGCCTCAACACGCTCATCGACTTCCGCTACCGCCAGCACTTCAAGGCACCCCGCGGGGAAGGCGGCGCCGGGCGCAACCAGACCGGCGCATCGGCCGAAGACCTCGTGATCCCCGGTCCGGTAGGCACGCAGATCCTGGCCGACGACGACGAACGCACGCTGCTCGCCGACCTCACCACGGTGGGCGAGCGCATCATCTTCCTGCACGGCGGCATGGGCGGGCGCGGCAATGCCTCCTACAAGACCTCGACGAACCGCGCCCCGCGCCAGTCCCAGCCCGGCGTGCCCGGCGAGGAGATGTGGGTGTGGCTGCGGCTGAAGCTGCTGGCGGACGCCGGGCTGCTTGGCCTGCCGAACGCGGGCAAGTCCACCTTCATCAACGCCGTCACCAACGCCAACGCCAAGGTCGGCGCCTACCCCTTCACGACGCTCAAGCCGCAGCTCGGCGTCGTGCTGCACCGAGACCGCGAGTTCGTGCTCGCCGACATTCCCGGCCTCATCGCGGGCGCTGCCGAGGGCGTAGGCATCGGCGACCGCTTCCTGGGGCACATCGAGCGCTGCCGGGTGCTGCTCCATCTCGTCGATGCAAGCGCGCCCTCGCCCACCAAGGCGTACCGCACCGTTGTGGACGAACTGGAGGCCTATGGCGCGGGGCTTGAGGACAAGCCGCAGGTCGTCGCGCTCAGCAAGATCGACCTCGTCGACGCGCGCGGTCGCGCCGCGAAGCAGCGCGCGCTTGAAAAGGCCTGCGGGCACAAGGTCCATCCGGTCTCCGCCGCGACCGGCGAGGGGCTGACCGAGGTTCTGGACGCGCTTCTGAAAGAGATCGGCGAGCCCGCGCGCACAGCGCGGAAAGAGGCGGACACACAGGCAGCATGGTCACCGATCTGACCCCCTTCTCGCCCGGCAATTGCAAATGTCTGGTCGTCAAGGTGGGTTCGGCCCTGCTTGTCGACGAGGACGGCAGGCTGCGTCGCGAATGGCTGCAAAGCCTTGCCGCCGACATCGCCGACCGGCGCGCACGCGGCCAGCGCATCGTCGTGGTATCGTCCGGCGCGATCGCGCTCGGCGCGCGGCGGCTCGGGCTTCCCAAGGGCGGACGCGCCTGCCTCGAGGACGCGCAGGCCGCCGCCGCCACGGGCCAGATCCTGCTCAGTCAGGCGTGGGCCGAACTGCTCGGCGACAACGGTATCACCTCCGCGCAGATGCTGCTGACGCTCGGTGACCTCGAAGACCGGCGCCGTTTTCTGAACGCCGCCGCCACGCTCGAACGCCTGCTCGGCCTCGGCGTCGTACCCGTGCTCAACGAGAACGACAGCGTCGCGACCGAGGAAATCCGCTTCGGCGACAACGACCGCCTTGCCGCGCGCGTCGGGCAGGCCGCAGCGGCGGACGGCGTACTGCTGCTCTCCAACATCGACGGGCTCTACACGGCCGATCCGCGCGGCGACCCGGACGCGGAACTCATCGCGCGCGTCGACGACATCGACACCGTGCTGAAGCGCGTGACGCTCGGCGAAAGCGCCGCCATGGGCTCGGGCGGCATGGGCGCGAAGGTCGCCGCCGCGCGCATCGCCTGCAAGAGCGGTATCCCGCTCGGCATCGCACAGGGCACCGGCCTCAATCCGCTCGCGCGGCTGGAGGAAACCGGCCGCTGCACGCTGTTCGCCGCCGTTTCGGCGAGCCGCGCACGCAAGGCCTGGCGGGCGGGCCGCCTCACCTCCGCCGGTCGCCTGACCATCGACGCCGGTGCCGTGAAGGCCCTCCAGCGCGGCGGCAGCCTGCTCGCCGCGGGCGTAAGGCAGGTGGACGGCAAGTTCGCGCGCGGCGACGCCATCGAGATCGCGGACGAGAGCGGCCACGTCCTTGCGCGCGGCCTCGTAGGCTACGATATCGCCGATGCACGCGCCATCGCAGGCAAACGGACGGAGGCGCAGGCGGACATCCTCGGCTATGCGCCGCGCTCCGCCATGGTACACAGGGATCATCTGGTTCTGCTATGAGCGACATCGAAGCCCGCATCGCCGACATGGCCAAAGCCGCCCGCACCGCGTCCCGCACGCTCGCAGCGACGCCGACAGCGCGCAAGGCCGCCGCGTTGAAAGCCGCCGCAGCGGCCATCCGCGCCGCCGCGCCCGCGATCCTCGCCGCCAATGCCGAGGACATAAAGGCTGCCGAGGCGCGCGGCACATCGGGGGCGATGCTCGACCGGCTGCGGCTGGACGAAACCCGTCTCGAAGGCATTGCCGCAGGCGTCGAGGCCGTCGCGGGCCTCCCCGACCCCGTGGGCGCGTCGATCAAGGGCTGGACGCAGCCGAACGGGCTGAAGTTCGAGCAGGTGCGCGTGCCGCTCGGCGTCATCGGCATCATCTATGAAAGCCGCCCGAACGTCACCGTGGATGCGGGCGCGCTCTGCCTGATGTCCGGCAACGCCTGCATCCTGCGCGGCGGCTCGGAAGCGCTCGCCACGTCGAAGGCGCTGCACGCCGCATTCATCGCAGGAATCACCAGCGAGGGTCTCCCCGCCGCCGCCGTGCAGCTCGTGGACACACCCGACCGTACCGCCGTCGGCGCGATGCTGGGCGCAGCGGGCCTTATCGACATCATCATCCCGCGCGGCGGCAAGGGCCTCGTCGCGCGCGTGCAGTCCGAAGCGCGCGTGCCCGTGCTCGCACACCTCGACGGCATCTGCCACGTCTACATCGACCGCGACGCCGATGCGGACAAGGCGGAGGCGATCGCGCTCAACGCCAAGCTGCGCCGCACCGGCATCTGCGGCGCCGCCGAGACGCTGCTGATCGACGAGGCAGCGGCCGCGACCGGCGCGCGCGTGGTGAAAGCATTGCTCGACGCAGGCTGCGAGGTGCGCGGCGACGCTGCCGTGCGGGCCATCGACCCGCGCGTCGTCCCGGCGGACGACACCGACTGGGGCACCGAGTATCTCGACGCGATCATCTCCGCGAAGGTGGTGGACGGCGTCCGCGGCGCGGCGGAGCACATCGCCCGCCACGGCAGCGCCCACACCGAGAGCATCGTCACCGAGAACGCAGAAACCGCGAACCGCTTCCTCGCCGGCGTGGACAGCGCCATCGTCATCCACAACGCCTCCACGCAGTTCGCGGACGGCGGCGAGTTCGGTTTCGGCGCCGAGATCGGCATCGCCACGGGCCGCCTGCACGCGCGCGGTCCGGTCGCGCTCGAAGGGCTTACCACCTACAAGACCATTGTGCGCGGCGACGGGCAGGTGCGGCCCTGAACGCGGCATGATCCCGCTTTCGATCCTCGACCTCTCGCCCGTCGTTCAGGGCAGCAGCGTCCGGCAATCGTTCGCGAATTCGGTAGAGCTTGCAAGAAGCGGCGAACGCCTCGGCTACCGCCGCGTCTGGCTTGCCGAGCACCACGGGATGCCGGGCATCGCGAGCGCGGCGACCTCGGTGCTCATCGGCCACATCGCGGGCGCGACCTCCACGATCCGCGTGGGTGCGGGCGGCATCATGCTGCCGAACCACGCGCCGCTGCTGATCGCCGAACAGTTCGGCACATTGGATGCGCTCTACCCCGGCCGCATCGACCTCGGTCTCGGACGTGCGCCCGGCTCGGATCAAAAGGTCTCGCAGGCGATCCGCCGCGATCTTCACGCCGCTGCCGAGCACTTTCCGCAGGACGTACAGGAACTGCTCGCCTATTTCCGTGGTGAAGGCCCCGTCCCCGCCGTGCCGGGAAACGGCGCGAACGTGGACGTGTGGATTCTCGGCTCCAGCCTGTTCGGCGCCAGCCTTGCCGCGCATCTCGGCCTTCCTTACGCCTTCGCCTCGCACTTCGCGCCGCAGGCCTTGATGCAGGCGATCGAGGTGTACCGCGGCTACTTCAAGCCCTCCGCATACCTCGACAAGCCGTACCTGATGCTCGGCTACAACGTCATCGCGGCGGATACCGACGATGAGGCCGCCGTCCTCGCCACCTCGCAGCAGCAGGCGTTCGTGAACCTCGTCACCGGCCAGCCGGCCCGGCTGCCGCCGCCGATCCCCGGCTACCGCGAATCGCTGCCCGCCGAGCTTCAGGCGCACCTCGCACGCACCCTCTCCTGCTCGGCCATCGGCAGCACCGAAACGGTGGCGCGGCAGATGCGGGCGTTCGTCGAGGAAACCGGTGCGGACGAGCTGATGGTCACCGGCATGATCTTCGATCACGGCGCGCGGCTCCGCTCCTACGAGATCACCGCGCAGGCGGCCGCCATCTAGTGGCGCGCATTGGCCTCGTCGGCGGATCGTTCAACCCCGCGCATCGCGGCCACCGGCACATCAGCGTCGAGGCGCTCCGGCGGCTCGCCCTCGACGAGGTATGGTGGCTGGTCAGCCCGCAGAACCCCTTGAAAGACAAGGCGGGCATGGCGCCGCTCACCGCGCGCATGGAATCCGCCCGCCGTGCCGCGCGCCACCCGCGCATCCGGCCGACAGACATCGAAACCGCGCTCGGCACCGCCTACACGGTCGACACTATCATCGCGCTCAAGCGCGCCTTCCCGCAGCACCGGTTCGTGTGGATCATGGGTGCGGACAATCTGTTGCAGTTCAGCCGCTGGAAGCGCTGGCGCGACATCGCGCGCGAAGTGCCGATTGCCGTGATGGCGCGGGGAGACTACATTGGGCGGGCACGTCGGGCTCCGGCCATGGCGTGGCTTCGGCGGTACGTCCGCGGCGAAGCGCGTGTGAAACACTGGGCTGAATGGGAGCTGCCGGCGATTGTGATCCTTTCGATCCCGCTCGATCCCTCCTCCGCCACGGCGATCCGCACGCGCGATCCGGGATGGGCGAGCCGAATTGGTGCAACGAACCCGAAGGGATAAGGATTGTCTCCCAGAACCGCCGCGGCAACGCCCGGCGACCGTGATGGCGGAAGCTCCGACGAGCTGCACGCCCTCATCCTGAAGTCGCTCGACGACGATCAGGCTGTCGATGTCATCGACATTCCGCTCAGCGGAAAGACGCAAATCGCCGATCACATGATCATCGCCAGCGGCCGCTCCACGCGGCAGGTGGCCTCCATGGCGCAGAAGCTCGCCGAGAGGATCAAGACCGACCTCGGCCGCGCCGTGCGGATCGAGGGCCTCCCCGCGGCGGACTGGGTGCTGATCGACGCCGACGACGTGATCGTCCACCTGTTCCGGCCCGAGGTGCGGAGCTTCTACAACCTCGAGAAGATGTGGGCCTTCGACAAGACGCCGGCAGCGGCCGCAACCGCCTGAGGTGCTCCTTCATGTCATCGCGCGCGGACGCATCGGGCGCGGCCCGGAGGCCGATCTCGTCGAGCGCTACCGGGCGCGGATGAACTGGCCGTTCCGCATCACCGAGCTTCCCGACAAGGGCGGCCGCGTGCCGCCGCCCGCCGGCGATTGCCGCACGGTGGCGCTCGACGAGCGCGGCGAAAACCTTGCCTCCGCCGCGCTTGCCGAACGCCTCGGCCGCTGGCGCGACGACGGCGTGCGCGAGGCTCGCTTCCTGATCGGCGCCGCCGACGGCCACGATGCCGGGACCCGCAACGAAGCCGATCTCCTCATCAGCTTCGGCAAGGCGACGTGGCCCCATCTCCTGGTGCGTGCGATGCTCGCCGAACAGCTTTACCGGGCGACGTCGATCCTCGCCGGTCATCCCTACCACCGCGAGGGCTGATGCGCGCCGCGGCCCTCGCCCTCCTGCTGCTCGCCGCCGCCGCGCCCGCGGACAAGGCGGAGCAGGACGCGCTGAAGGCCGACTCCCGCGCCGCGGCCCTGCGCCGCGATGCCGACGCAGCCGACGACAGGGCGCGGACCGCGCGGCAGACGGCGATCGCGCTTGCCCGGCGCATCCAGAACGGCGAAGCGCGTGTCAGCGCCATCGAGGCGGGCACTGCCCGGCTCGAACGGCTGCGGCGGCAGCAGCGCGCCCGCCTCGCCGCGCAGCACGGCGAGATCAGCCGACTCCTTGCGGTTCTCCAGACCTTGAGCCGCAGGCCGGCGGGCCTCGTGCTTCTCGAACCGTCGTCCGCAGTCACCACCGCCCGCGTCAGCGCGCTGCTGGAAGCCGTTCAACCGGCGCTTCGGACCCGCACCGCCGCGTATCGGCGCGAACTCGCGGAGTCGCGCGCCGTGCAGGCGCGGCTCGACACCTCGAAGCGCCAGTTGCTTGCCGCCAACACCGATCTGGCGGCAGCGATCCGGCAGCTCGATACCGTGCAGGCAGACCTGCGCGCCGAGCGCGACTCGCTCGATCGCGAGGCGGACGAGGAGCGGGCGCGGGCGCGGACGCTTGCCGCAAAGGCGATGGACCTGCGCGGGCTCGCGGGCGCATTCGATGACGGCGCCGGCACCAACGCCCGGCGGCTGGCGCCGCCCCGGCCCGTCCGAAGCGCCGCCGCACCCCTTCCCTTCGCCTACCTGCAGCCCGCGGCGGGCACCATCGTCGAGGGATTCAACGACGTGAGCGGCGTCGGCGTCCGCGCGCGCGGCATCACGCTCTCGACGCGCAAGGGTGCGCAGGTCGTGGCCCCTGCGGGAGGCCGGATCGCCTACGCCGGACCGTTCCGCACCTATGGCGACATCGTGATCGTCCAGCACCCCGGCGGCCTGCTCAGCATGATGTCCGGCCTCGAACGGGTCGACGTGCTGGTGGGGGAGACGGTTGCAGCGGGAACGCCGATCGGCCGCATGGGATCGCTCGAACCGGAGCTCTACCTCGAACTCCGCCAGAGCGGACGCCCCATCGACCCCGCGCCGCACGTTCGGAAAACCGGCCGCGATGGCTGAAATCCGTTACTCGCCAATTCATCGGCGCTTGGCTATGATGGCGCCCATGCGCTGGGACAGGGGGCCGCACCGCCGGTCACGACAAGGAAGAAGTGATGTCTCGTAAGTTGTTGCACACGCTGATCCCCGCCGCGGCGATCGCGCTCATCCCCTCGACGACGGCCGTGCAGGCGGCGAACCCGGCGAGCACGTATCGCCAGCTCGACCAGCTGATGGACGTGTTCGAACGGGTGCGCGCCGAGTATGTTGACGAAGTTACCGACGAGAAGCTGATCGAAGGCGCGATCAACGGGATGCTCTCCAGCCTCGACCCGCATTCGAGCTTCCTCAACATGCGGAACTTCGAGCGGATGCGGACGCAGACCGAGGGCGAGTACGGCGGCCTCGGGCTGACCGTCAGCCAGGAGGACGGCGTGGTGAAGGTGATCGCGCCGACCGACGACACGCCCGCCGCGCGGGCCGGCATCAAGGCAGGCGACTACATCACGCACATCGACGGCGAGCTGATCTACGGCCTGTCGCTCGACGACGCGGTCGACAAGATGAAGGGCGTGCCGGGCACGACCGTGAAGATCAGCGTCGTGCGCGCCGGGCAGCAGAAGCCGATGGAGCTGACGCTGAAGCGCGAGATCATCTCGCTGAAGCCGGTGAAGTCCGAGGTGAAGAACGACATCGGCATCCTGCGCATCTCCACCTTCAACAAGCAGACCGGCGAGGCGACCCGGCAGGCGATCGCCAGCATGGAGAAGCAGGCGGGCGGCAAGCTGCTCGGCTTCGTCGTCGACTTGCGCTCGAACCCCGGCGGCCTCCTCGACCAGGCCATCGAGGTGTCGGACGCCTTCCTCGAACGCGGCGAGATCGTCTCGCAGCGCGGCCGCCGCAAGGGCGACGTGCAGCGCTATTACGCACGCGAGGGCGACGACACCAAGGGCAAGCCCATCGTCGTGCTCGTCGACGAAGGCTCGGCCTCCGCCGCCGAGATCGTCGCGGGTGCGCTCCAGGACCACCGCCGCGCGCTCGTGCTCGGCCAGCGCAGCTTCGGCAAGGGATCGGTGCAGACGCTGATCCCGATGACGCAGGACACGGCGCTGAGGCTGACCACGGCGCGCTACTACACGCCCTCCGGCCGTTCCGTGCAGGAGGCGGGGATCGAGCCCGACATCGTCGTGCCGCAGCTTTCGGACGCCGACTACAAGGAACGCCGCGTGATCCGCGAGGCGGACCTCCGCCAGCACCTTCGCAACGACGCGGTGAAGGACAACAAGATCATCGAGGAAGACGACAAGGAGAACCCGCGCTTCAAGCGGACCGCCGCCGATCTCGAAAAGGCGGGCGTCACCGACTATCAGCTCGACTACGCGATGAACATCATCGGCCGGCTGGGACCGCAGCCGGTGCAGACCGCAGAGGTGTCCCGCTGAGCGACGACATCGCCCCGCGTCGGGGCCGGGGACTGCTGCTCGCGCTCGGCGGCGCCGTGCTGTTCATCGGCCTTGCGACCCTGTTCGTCGAGCTGCTGCGGCCGCTCGCGCCGAGCCATGCCGCCGCGCAAACCGGCGACACGCGCCGCGCGCCGCCGCCCGAAGCCAGGATCGAGGCCAAGGAAGCGGCCGCCTCCGGCACGCTGAGGCCGCCGATCGCCCAAGTTCCCGTCACCGACATCGACAAGCCCCAAATCGACGAGACCCGGCTCGCCGCGGGCGAAACGCCGCCCGCACCGACCGCAGCCGCACCGGCCGCCGCAGCCGCGGCTCCGATCCCGGACGGGCCGATCGTGGCCGTCATCCTCACCGAGCTCGGACCCAACGCCGCTGCCGCAAAGGCGGCGATCGACCGGCTGCCCGCCGCCGTCAGCCTCGCCTTCTCGCCCTATGCCGACGCATCGCGCGACCTCGCGAAGGCTGCCAAGGCGGGGGGGCACGAGGTCTGGCTGTCGGTGCCGATGCAGCCGAAATCGTACCCGCGCGTCAACCCGGGCCAGAACGTGCTGCTGACCGGCGAGGCCCCGGCCGAGAACGTGCGGCGACTGAACTGGGCGCTCTCCCGCGTCGAGGCCCCGGTCGGCGTCACCAACATGATGGGCAGCGCCTTCACCGAAAACGCCGCCGCGATGCGCCCGGTGCTGGACGCGGTGAAGGCGAAGCGGCTGTTCTACGTGGACGCCCGCTCCTCCGGGCGCTCGGTCGGCGAGACGGAGGCCCGCGCCATCGGCCTTGCCGCCGCCACCAACGACCGCTTCCTCGACGAGCCGGAAACGCCCGCGAACATCCGCCGCAACCTCGACGCCCTCGTCGACACCGCGAAGCGGCGCGGCTATGCGGTCGGCTACGCCCGCCCGGTCTCGGCCACGATCGCCGAGATCGAACGCTGGTCGGCGGAGCTCGAGGCGAAGGGCGTCACGCTCGTCGGCGCCAGCCTCGTCGCACGAAAGGCAAGCGATGGCTGACCGGCTGCGCCCCGCGCATCTTCTGCTTCTGCTCGGGCCGTCCGCGCTTCTCGGCGGCGCGTTCGCGTTCCAGCACATCGGCGGCCTGCATCCCTGCGAGATGTGCATCTGGCAGCGCTGGCCGCACGCGATCGCGCTGATCCTCGCCAGCCTCGCGCTGTTCGTGCCGGGCGCGGGCAAGCGCGCGCTGCTGGCGCTCGCCGCGCTCGCCGAGCTCGTCACCGCCGGGATCGGCGTCTTCCACGCCGGCGTCGAGCAGCGCTGGTGGCAGGGGCCGAGCGCGTGCAGCGCGGGCGATCTCGGATCGGGCGACATATGGTCGAACATGCTGGCGACGCCGGTGGTGCAGTGCGACCAGATCGCGTGGTCGCTGGCGGGCATTTCGATGGCCGGATACAATGCCATATTTTCCGGGCTGATCGCGGGAGTCGCGCTGTGGCTGATCCTGAAA
>JACFNY010000490.1 GCA_019454625.1 Sphingomonadaceae bacterium | reverse complement strand
GGCGACGCGGCCGGCGCTTTCCGCGGCGGAGCTGAACAGCTCCTCCTCGAAGGCGTTGACGATGGCGTCGGAAATGGCGACGGCCTTCAGGGGGTCCTCGCTCCACACCCGCAGCACCACGACGAAGGAGCGGTCCTCGCGATGGGCCTGGACGCGCTCGCTCAGCGCCCGCATCGCCGCGACGCGCTTGCCGCCTTCGCCCGGTTCCTCGGCGGCGCCGCCGAGGCCGACCAGCGCCTTGATCCGCTCGATGGCGCCCGGCTGGACGAACTCGTCGTCCTCGGTCAGGTTGAGCCGGTCGATGACGCGCGCATAGACGTTGCGCGAGGTCAGCACGCGCAGCCTGCTTTCCACCTCCATCAGCTGGGCGTCGCGCTGCGGGCTGGTGGTGAAGACGTCGTCGGTGACGACGTTGAGGTTGGCCGGGTCGATGACGATGTCGGTGTAGACCGAGTAGCGCGACGTGACGACCAGCGAATAGGCGAAGGCCGCGGCCATGCACAGCACGACGGCGAGGACGATCCACTTCAGCCCGTCGCGCAGCCAGGCGATGAAATCGTCGATCCCGAGCGTGCCGATGGCCGGAAGCCCGGGGAGAAACGGGGAGGCGGAAGCCTGCTGCGCCGGCGGGGATGGGGGCGTCGGCTCGGGCGCACGCGCCTGCGCGGCCGGGCCGGCGGCGAGCAGCGAGCCCGGCGTCGCCTGCGGCCGGGCTTCGGGAACGCTGGCTTCGGGCGCGTCGGGCTTGCGCCGCTCGGGCTGGAGCCGTCGCGCACTCAAAAGCGAGCCGGGGGCGGGGACGCTCTCCCGGTCGGCCGGCGCCGTCCTCGACGGCTCTGTTCGCTCAGGCTGACGTGGCCTGTACATTGGTTGTGCTCTCCGCCCGGCCAGCCTCGACAAAAGCGTTGCAGGAGTATGAATCATTCATGAGAGTTATGCAGAGATGGTAAACACCCGGTAAACCGCGCCTGTTTCAGCTTCCGTTTACGCGGCTGGCCTAATGTCGCCCGACCCGGTACGCCACAGGAAGAGCGAGCGCCCGTGAACGGTGACGACGACGCCAAGTCCCGCCTTGCGGGCATCTGCCGCCCTGATGCGGAGCCCTGCCGGCCATGAGCGGGATCAGGCCGCTTCGCGCCGACGACATCGGCGCGCTTGCCGCGCTGTTCCAGGAGGTCTTTCGCGATCGCGCGGCCCCGCCGCCGGCGTCGCTCGCCGCCTATCTGCGCTGGCACTACCTCGACATGCCGGGCTGCGATCCCGAGATCGCCCCGCTCGTCCATGCCGAGCGGGACGGGCGCGTGACCGGCTTCATCGGCGTCAATGCGCAGGCGATGATTTGGGGCGGCAGGACGCTGCGCGCCGGCATCGCCAGTGCGCTGATG
>JACFNY010000035.1 GCA_019454625.1 Sphingomonadaceae bacterium | reverse complement strand
GCGTCGGCGCGTCCACGGTCGCAAGCTCGCTCGCATGGCTCTCGTCGGACAGCCAGGGCCGCTCGACGGCGCTTCTCGATCTCGACGTGCAGTTCGGCACGGGCGCGCTCGCGTTCGATCTCGAACCGGGCCGCGGCCTTACCGACGCGCTCGAGAACCCGAGCCGCATCGACGGCCTCTTCATCGAGCGTGCGATGGTGCGCGTGGGCGAGAAGCTCGCCGTGCTCTCGGCCGAAGCGCCGATCAGCCAGCCGCTGATCGCCGACGGCAGCGCGCTGTTCCAGCTCCAGGAAGAGATGCGCAACGCCTTCGAGACGGTGATCGTCGACCTGCCGCGCACGGTGGCGGTGCAGCACCCGCATCTGCTCAGCGACGTGAACCACGTCGTCGTAGTGACGGAGCAGACGCTGGCCTCGACGCGCGACGCGATCCGCCTGCTCGGCTTCCTCAAGGCGAACGCGCCGCACGCCAAGGTGACGATGGTCGCGAACCGCGTCGGCACGAATCCGCCGCCCGAAGTGGCGCGCAAGGATTTCGAGGCGTCGATCGAGCGCAAGCTCGACATCGTCATCCCGCTCGACGTCAAGCAGGCCGTGGGCGCCGCGAAGCAGGGCCGCGCGCTGGCCGCGGTCGCGACCGGCAAGGTCGGCGGCGCCTTCACGGCGCTGGCGGTCCAGCTCGCGGGTGAAATCGCCGACGAGGTCGAGGCGAAGACGCTGATGAGCAAGGTCCGCAGCCTGCTGCCCCAGAAGGGCACCGCCAAGGCTTCGGGCAAGAAGTAACGCCTTCCCGGCCGGGCGAACCGGCCGGGGCGCGTGCGTAAAACGGGGTAAGGTATGCAGCCCAGGGGATTCGGAAAACGAAGCGGCGCAGGACTGCAGGTGGTCGGCGACGGCTTCGGGCAGAGCCCCGCCGCCGGCACCGGCAGGCGGCCGCTCGTTGCCGATTCCGGGGACTTCGGGCTTTCGAAACCCGTCGAGACGCCGCGCGGGCGCAGCACCGAGAACTGCGTGTGGGAGTTGCACGCGATCCTTTCGCCGCAGCTTCCCGAGCTGTTCCCGGCGACGAAGACGCGCAACCGCCGCCGCGGCGAGCTCGCCGCGCAGATGGAAGACACCGTCAAGCGCCTCGCCGACATCCAGGGCATGGCGATCGACGACGGGCAGGTGCGCGACACCGTCACCGTCCTCCTCAACGAGCTCATCAATCTCGTCGGCGGCCTGAAGCCGGCCGCCAGCGTGGAGGCCGCCGAGCGCACCGCCCGCGTGGCGAGTTCGAGCACCCAGAGCGTGCTCGCGGCCAAGGAACGCGTCCACCCGATCCTGATGGAGCGGATCGACGCGAGCGTCATCGCCGACCTCTCGCGCGGCGAGCTCGCCGAGCAGATCTCCGACGTGATCTCCGAGATCCTCGTTCAGGAGAAGATCGGCCTCAACCAGCGCGAGCAGCGCGATCTCGTGACGCTGCTGCTCAACGACATGCTCGGCCTCGGGCCGCTCGAGCCGCTTCTCAACGACGACGACGTCAGCGAGATCATGGTGAACGGGCCGAACGTCGTCTACGCCGAGCGCAAGGGCAAGCTCGCGCAGACCGACGTCAGGTTCCGCGACGACGCGCACCTGCTCAACATCGCGCAGCGCATCGTCAGCGCCGTCGGCCGCCGCGTCGACGAGACCTCGCCGATCTGCGACGCGCGCCTTCTCGACGGCAGCCGCGTCAACGTCGTCATCCCGCCGCTCGCCATCGACGGCACCTCGATCTCGATCCGCAAGTTCTCCAAGATCAAGCTGACGCTCGACCGCATGATGGAAGGCGGCTCGATGTCGCCGGCCATGTGCCGCTTCCTCAACATCGCCGGCCGCTGCCGCCTCAACATCCTGATCTCGGGCGGCACGGGTTCCGGCAAGACCACGATGCTGAACGCGATCTCGCGCAACATCGACCCCGGCGAGCGCATCGTCACCATCGAGGACGCCGCCGAGCTCCAGCTCCAGCAGCCGCACGTCGTGCGCCTCGAAACGCGCCCGGCGAACCTCGAGGGCAACGGCCAGGTCACGATGCGCGACCTCGTGAAGAACGCGCTGCGTATGCGCCCGGACCGCATCATCCTCGGCGAGGTCCGCGGCCCGGAGGCGTTCGACCTGCTCGCCGCCATGAACACGGGCCACGACGGCTCGCTCGGCACGCTGCACGCGAACCGCCCGCGCGAGGCGCTGACGCGTCTTGAGAACATGATCAACATGGCCGGGCTCAATCTCAGCCCCAGCGCCATCCGCCAGCAGATTTCCGACGCGCTCAACCTCGTCGTGCAGATCAGCCGTATGCGCGACGGCGGCCGCCGCATCACCCACATCTCGGAGGTGGTCGGCATGGAAGGCGACGTCATCACCATGCAGGACCTGTTCCTCTACCGCTACAACGGCGAGGACGAGAGCGGGAAGCTGCGCGGCGAATACATCAGTTCGCCGGCCAGGGCTATCTGCTGATCGGCGCGGAATATTTCGGCCTCGGCCGCGCATTGATGGAGTGTATGGGATGAGCCGTGACCTGATGATCGCCGTGATCTTCGGCGGCGTCTTCCTGGTGCTGGCGCTGATCATTCTGATGAGCGGCGACGGCAACGCGAAGCGCGGCGCGAAGCGGCTGGAACAGCTGCGCGAGCGGCATTCCTCCTCGCGCGAGGTGCTCGCGCAGGTGCAGATGCGCCGCATCCTCGCCTCGCGCGAGAGCAGGCTCGACAACATGTTCCAGGGCTTCATCCCGAACCGGGCGCTGCTTCGCCAGCGGCTGGAGCGCACCGGCAAGTCCTGGTCGCTCGGCCAGTACGCGGTCGCGAGCCTCGGCATCCTGGCGCTCGTCTTCATCGCCATTTCGAGTTCCGGCGCGCCGATGGGGCTCGCCGCGCTGGCCGGCCTGTTCTTCGGCCTGTTCCTCCCGCACATGGTGGTGAGCTTCTTCATCAAGAAGCGCGTCAAGAACTTCAACGACCGCTTCCCGGACGCGATCGACCTTCTCGTGCGCGGCCTCCGGTCGGGTCTGCCGATCTCCGAATCCATCGGCGTCGTCGGCAAGGAGATCATGGACCCGGTCGGCTACGAGTTCCGGCAGGTCTCCGACAAGATCCGCATCGGCCGCACGATGGAGCAGGCCTTGCAGGAAACCGCGAACCGCCTCGCGACGCCCGAGTTCCAGTTCTTCGTCATCACGCTGTCGATCCAGCGCGAGACGGGCGGCAACCTCGCCGAAACGCTGAACAACCTCGCCGACGTGCTGAGGAAGCGCGCGCAGATGAAGCTGAAGATCCGGGCGATGTCGTCCGAATCGAAGGCCTCGGCCTACATCGTCGGCGCGCTGCCGTTCATCGTGTTCACGCTGGTGTACATGATGAACCCCTCCTACCTCCAGCCGTTCTTCACCGATCCGCGCCTGATGGTGGCGGGCATCGGCGGCCTCATCTGGATGTCAATCGGCGCCTTTATCATGGCCAAGATGGTGAGCTTCGAAATCTGATGGAAGAGAAAACCCTGCTTCTCGGCATGACCGGGACCGATCTCGCCACGCTGCTCGCAGCGCTCGGTGTCTTCGCCATGATGGTCGCGGTCTGGTCGGTGGCGACCGTCCGCGATCCGATGCGCGGCCGCGTCAAGGCGCTGCAGGACCGCCGCGAGCAGCTCAAGGCCGGTATCGTCGCGCCGCGCCGCCGCTCCAGCCTCGCCGCGAGGGCCGAGGCCACGGATTTCATGCGCGGCATCCTCAAGAAGATGTCGGTCATGCAGGACGAGCAGACCAAGCTCGCCGAAGTGAAGCTGGTGCAGGCCGGCATCCGCTCCAAGGACGCGGTCGTGCTGTTCCTGTTCGGCCGCCTGATCGCGCCGTTCGCGCTCGGCGCCCTCGTCGCCTTCTACATCTACGGCCTCGGCGGGTTCCCGGACTACGCGTCCTCGACGAAGGCGATGATCGTCGGCGGCGCGCTGCTGCTCGGCTACAAGGCGCCCGACCTCTACGTGAAGAACCTCGTCACCAAGCGCTCGGACGCGATCCGCAAGGGCCTTCCCGACGCGCTCGACCTGCTTGTGATCTGCGCCGAGGCCGGCCTCACCGTCGACGCCGCGTTCAACCGCGTCGCCAAGGAGCTCGGCAACGGCTATCCCGAGCTCGCCGACGAATTCGCGCTGACGGCGATCGAGCTCGGCTTCCTCACCGACCGCAGGCAGGCGTTCGAGAACCTCGCGAACCGCGTCGATCTCGAGGCGCTGCGCGGCGTCGTGACAACCATGATCCAGACCGAGAAGTACGGCACGCCGCTCGCCTCGTCCCTGCGCGTGCTGTCGGCCGAATTCCGCAACGAGCGCATGATGCGCGCCGAGGAAAAGGCCGCGCGGCTTCCGGCGATCATGACCGTGCCGCTCATCCTGTTCATCCTGCCGGTGCTGTTCGTCGTGATCCTCGGGCCGGCGGCCTGCGCGATCGCGGACAACTTCACCAAGTAGGCATCAGGCGCGGGCGTTCGTTTCGACGACGCCCGCCGCCGCCAGCGCCACGATCTCCGCATCGGAAACGCCTGCTGCACGCAGCACGGCCGCGCTGTCCGCGCCGAGCTCCGGCGGCGCTTTCGCATAGTCGGGCGGCGTCTTCGAAAAGCGCATCGGCTGCGCCATCGTCCGCACGGTGCCCGCGAGCGGGTGCGGCTGCTCGATCACCAGCCCGCGCGCCTTGGTCTGCTCCTCCGCGAACGCCTGCGCGAGATCGTTGACCGGCCCGGCGGGAACGCCCGCCGCGTCGAGCGCGGCCAGCCAGCGCTCGGCGGGCTCCCGCACGAGCACCGCCTCGATCTCGGCGACCAGCGCCTCGCGGTTCGCCACGCGCGCCGAACCCGCGGCATAGCGCGGATCGTCGCTCCATTCGGGATGCCCGAGCGCCTTCGCGAAGGCCCGGAACTGCCCGTTGTTGCCGACCGCGACGGCGATGCGGCGCGTCGCCGTAGGGAAGTCCTGATAGGGCACGATATTGGGGTGCGCGTTCCCCATCGGGCGCGGCGCCTTGCCCGAGACGAGATAGTTCATCGCCTGGTTCGCCATCCAGCCGAGCGTCGTGTCGAACAGCGCCATGTCGATGTGCTGCCCCTCGCCGGTCGCATCGCGGTGGCGGAGCGCGGCGAGGATGGCGATGGCCGCGTAGAGGCCCGTGGTGATGTCGGCGATGGCGACGCCCGCCTTGGTCGGCTGGCCGCCTGCGGGGCCGGTGATGCTCATCAGCCCCGCCATCGCCTGGACGACGAAATCGTAGCCGGGCCGCTCGGCGTTCGGCCCGTCCTGCCCGAAGCCGGTGACCGAGCAATAGACGATGTCGGGCTTCACCGCCGAAAGTCCCGCATAGTCGAGCCCGTAGCGGGCAAGCCCGCCCGCCTTGAAGTTCTCGACGACCACGTCCGCGCCCTCCGCCAGCCGCCGCACCAGCGCCGCGCCGCGCGGATCGGCGATGTCGATGGCGAGGCTCTGCTTGTTGCGGTTCGCCGAGAGGTAATAGGCGGCGTCGCCCTGCGTGCCGTCCGCGCCCGTGATGAACGGCGGCCCCCAGCTTCGCGTGTCGTCGCCCGCGCCGGGCCGCTCCACCTTCACCACATCGGCGCCGAGATCGGCGAGGATCTGCGTCGCCCACGGCCCCGCGAGCACGCGGGAAAGATCGAGCACCTTGAGGCCGGAAAGCGGTCCCATCGAGATTGTCTCCTTGGATTCGGCGGCGACCGCGCTATCAGTTTGGGAGAGTCAGGCCAAGCAAGGACAGGACCATGCCCATCGACATCTCCGCGCTGCTGACATTCGGCCTGCCCGGCCTTGTCGTCGGGCTGGCGCTCGGCTGGGCGCTGTTCCGCGGCACGGCGAAGCTGGAGCTCTTGCAGGCCGAGCACGATCAGGCCGCAGCGCGGCTGGCGAGCGCCGGCGCGGAGATCGCGCGGCTGGAAAAGGAGCTTGCCTCCGCGCGCGACCAGGTGAAGCCGCTTGCCGACGAGGTCGACCGGCTGCGCCGCGAAAAGGCCGCCCGCAAGACGGAAAGCGCCGGTACGCCGCCCGCCGCCGACAGCCCGCCGAGTACGGCCCCGACCCCCGGAATCGGCTGGAAACCGGGCCGCAAGCTGCCCACCTTCCTCGAGGCGCCGGTCGGCCCGACCGACGACCTGTCGCTGCTGAAAGGCGTCGGCCCGCGCCTTGCCGCGCGGCTCCGCGAGGTCGGCGTTTTCTATTTCGCGCAGATCGCCGACTGGAGCCCCGAGGAGGTGAAGCTGGTCGATGCGAAGCTCGACAACTTCCGCGGCCGCATCGAGAAGGACCATCTCATCGAGCAGGCGAAGCTGCTCGCGAGCGGCCGCCTCACCGAATACGAGGCTCGCTTCGGCAAGCTCGGCAGCGACTGATGCGCACCGCCGCGGTCCTCTTTCTCACCGCTCTCGCGGCGTGCGGCGGCGCACCCGAATCCACGCCCGCGGAGAAGACCGCGACAACAGCGGAGGCGCCGCAGGCGCCGGCCGAACCCGCCGTCCCGCTGCCGCCCCCGCCGCGCTACGCGGGCCGCTGGGCGGAGAGCGCCGACCAGTGCACCGAGGGCTGGTGGCGCTTCTGGCACGACGAGCTGCTCACCAAGGCCGGGATGCGCTGCGACCTCCTGCCCCCCGACGCCGCGAGCGGCGACGAGAAGCGCCGCATGATCTGCCAGTCGGGCGGCAAGTGGTCGCGCGAGGAATGGGCGCTCGCCTATCCGACCCCGGACACGATGACCGTGTCGCGCGACGGCGGCGCGCCGATCACCCTCAGGAAATGCTGACCGCATGAAGCTGTGGCACTGCGCGGGCACGCGCTCGTTCCGGCCGCTCTGGTGCCTCGAGGAAATGGGGCTGTCCTACGACCTCCGCCTGATGGCGTTCCCGCCGCGCGTCACCGAGCCCGATTATCTCGACCTCAACCCCTTCGGCACCACGCCGACATTCACCGACGGCGACACGCTGATGACCGAATCCAGCGGCATCTGCCACTATCTCACCGCGCGCCACGGCCCGACGCCGCTCGCCGTGCAGCCGGAAGAGGAGGACTACGGCCGCTATCTCAACTGGCTCTACCAGTCCGACGCCACGCTCACCTTTCCGCAGACGCTCGTCCTGCGCTACGGCGTGTTCGAGCCGGAGGAGCGACGCCTGCCGCAGGCGGTGGAGGACTACACGCGCTGGTTCTTCTCGCGCCTCAAGGGCGCCGCGAAGCTGCTCGGCGACCGCGATTATGTCGCCGCCGGCCGCTTCACCATCGCCGACATCGGCTTCGCCTACGCGCTGCGGCTCGCCGAAATGCTGAAGCTCGGCGCGTTCCCGGAGAACGTCGCCGCCTACTGGGCGCGGATGCAGGCGCGGGACGGCTACCGGCGCGCGATCGGGAAGGAAGCCGGGGCAACGCTGTTTCTGTCCTGAAAGCCCCTGTCTTGCGGGCGCACGATTGTGCCGCCGACGGCCACGCAGGGATAACGCCCGCCCGCCCCACACTCCCGTCATACCGGCGCGCACGTGCTGCGGCGACGGAGCGCATCGATCGCGGCGAGGTCCTCTGCATCGGTGACGAGGATGCGGATCAGCGCGATGCCCTTGCCGCCCGGCACGGCGAGCGACCCGCCCGCCCCGTCCTTCGACAGCGTCAACGCATGGCGCCCGCCCTTCACGGCGCGGTCGTTCACCGAGAAGATGTTGTCGGTGTTCGCATCGAAGACGGAAAGCGACCAGTAGCGCTGCGGCGGCACGAAGGCGTCGATAGCGACCGGCCCCGTCGCCAGATCGAACACGCAGATGCTGTAGGCGAGATCGGGGCTGGGGCGGACGATCCAGCGGTTCTCCGCGTTCGGAAGCCCCTGGTGCCGCATCGTGTTGACGCCGCCCGCGCCGAGCTTCTGCATCGCCTTCGCCATGACGACATGCGGCGTCGCCCACAGCGCCGCGAAGAACGTCGCGAGCGCGACGAGCGCGGCGAGCACGAAGGGGCCGAGCCACCTCATGCGCACGAGACCTTCTCGATCCGCGGCAGGTTCGCGCGGTCCGGGCGGCCGATGATGGCGGGATCGGGATTGTAGGCGCGCAGCGTCAGCGCGAAGCGCGCCTGCCCGCCGGTCGGCAGCCAGTCATCGCCCGCGCCCGTCGGCGCGACATCGAAGGCGAACGTCTCGTGCCCCGCGCGCGGCACGTTCCGCGCATGGAAGCTGAAGCGCTGCTCGGGGTTCGGGGCGAGGAAATGGTCGGCGCCGTAGAGCGTGATGCTCCACCAGCGCGCCTTCGGGTCGCGGCCCGTCACGCGGTAGCGGCACCGGCCGTCGAGCGGCACCCCGGCGCTGTCCTCCTCGGCGTTGAAGTAGATCGCCTCCTTCGCGGAGAGCGCGAGCAGCCCGGCGACGGCCACGGTGGCGCGCGTCCGCAGGTCGGCGTCGGCGGAGCCGGTGACGGCGGACGTCACCCACGGTCCCGATTTCGCGGACCCTGCGCCGAGCCCGCCGCGCACGGAGAGCCATGCGCCGCCGAGCCCGAGCGCAATGCCGGCGATGACCGCCAGCAGCCGGATGCCCCACCGCTTCATGCCCGCGAGCATGACATGCGGGCGGGCAATGCCAACTCGCTTATTTGCTGGCCCTGAGCGCCGCCTGCGCCGCCGCGAGCCGCGCGATCGGCACGCGGTAGGGCGAGCAGCTCACGTAATCGAGCCCGGTCTTCTCGCAGAAGGCGATCGAGGCCGGGTCGCCGCCATGCTCGCCGCAGATGCCGAGCTTGAGGCCCGGCCGCGCCGCGCGGCCGCGCTCGGCGGCGAGGATGACGAGCTGGCCGACGCCGTCAACGTCGATGCTGACGAACGGGTCCTTCGGCAGCACGCCCTTGTCGACGTAGGCCGAGAGGAACCGGCCCGCGTCGTCGCGGCTGATGCCGAGCGTCGTCTGCGTGAGGTCGTTGGTGCCGAACGAGAAGAACTCGGCGGCGCCCGCGATCTCGCCCGCCATCAGCGCCGCGCGCGGCAGCTCGATCATCGTGCCGACCAGATAGTCGAGCCGCTTGGCGCTCGCTGCGAACACCGCGGCGGCGGCCTTGTCCACCACCGCCTTCATCAGCTCGAACTCGCGCGTCGTCATGACGAGCGGGATCATGATCTCCGGCACCACGGCCTTGCCCGTCTCGTCCGCCACGGCGAGCGCCGCCTCGATGATGGCGCGCGCCTGCATCTCGTAGATCTCGGGGTAGGTGATGCCGAGGCGGCAGCCGCGATGGCCGAGCATCGGGTTGAACTCGTGCAGCTCCGAAACGCGGCGCTTCAGCACGTCGATGGAGACGCCGGAGGCCTGCGCCACCTCCTGGTAGTCTTCCTCGCGGTGCGGCAGGAACTCGTGGAGCGGCGGGTCGAGCAGGCGGATCGTCACCGGCAGGCCCGACATGATGCGGAAGATCTCCGCGAAGTCGCTGCGCTGCTCGGGGAGCAGCTTGTCGAGCGCGGCGCGGCGGCCCTTCTCGTTCTCCGACAGGATCATCTGGCGCACCGCGGTGATGCGCGCGGGGTCAAAAAACATGTGCTCGGTGCGGCAGAGCCCGATGCCCTCCGCGCCGAACTCGCGCGCCACGGTGCAGTCGGCGGGGGTCTCGGCGTTGGCGCGCACCTTCATGCGGCGGCCCTTGTCGGCCCAGCCCATCAGCGTGCCGAAATCGCCCGCGAGCTGCGGCTGGATGGTGGGCACGCGGCCCGCCATCACCTCGCCGGTGCCGCCGTCGATGGTGAGCGTGTCGCCTTCCGCGAAGCTGCGGCCGCCGATGCGCATCACGCGCGCGTCCATGTCGATGGTGAGCGCGCCCGCGCCGGAGACGCAGGGCCGCCCCATGCCGCGCGCGACGACCGCCGCGTGGCTGGTCATGCCGCCGCGCGCCGTGAGGATGCCGCGCGCTGCGTGCATCCCGTGGATGTCCTCGGGGCTCGTCTCGACGCGCACGAGGATCACGTCCTCGCCGAGCGCGGCGAGCCGCTCCGCCTTGTCGGCGTCGAACGCGATGATGCCGGAGGCCGCGCCGGGGCTCGCGGGAAGGCCCGCCGTCACCACGTCGCGCGCAGCTTGCGGGTCGAGCGTCGGGTGCAGGAGCTGGTCGAGCGCCCCCGGCTCGACGCGGAGGATCGCCTCCTCCTGCGTGATGAGGCCCTCCTCCGCCATGTCGACGGCGATCTTCAGCGCCGCCTTCGCGGTGCGCTTGCCGCTGCGCGTCTGCAGCATCCACAGCTTGCCGCGCTCGACGGTGAACTCGATGTCCTGCATGTCGCGATAGTGCGTCTCGAGCAGGTCGAAGACGCGCGCCAGCTCCGCGTAGGTCTCCGGCATCGCCTCTTCCATCGAGGCCGCCGTCGCGCCCGCCGCCTCGCGCGCAGCCTTGGTGAGGTACTGCGGCGTGCGGATGCCCGCGACGACATCCTCGCCCTGCGCGTTGATCAGGTACTCGCCGTAGTAGGCGCGCGTGCCGATGGCGGGGTCGCGCGTGAACGCCACGCCCGTCGCCGAGGTGTCGCCCATGTTGCCGAACACCATCGCCTGCACGTTCACCGCCGTGCCCCAGTCGGCCGGGATGTCGTTGAGGCGCCGGTAGACCTTGGCGCGCTCGGACTGCCACGAGCCGAACACCGCCGCGATCGCGCCCCAGAGCTGGTCCATCGGGTCCTGCGGGAAGGGCCGCCCCAGCGCCTCCTCCACCTTCGCCTTGTAGGTGCCGACGAGGCGCTGCCAGTCCCCGGCGCCGAGGTCCGTGTCGAGGGTGACGCCCTTGTCCTCCTTGGCGATCTCCAGCGCGTCCTCGAAGATGTAGTGGTCGATGCCGAGCACCACGTCCGAGTACATCTGGATGAAGCGCCGGTAGCTGTCCCACGCGAAGCGCGCGTCGCCCGACGAGGCCGCCAGCCCTTCGACGGTCGTGTCGTTGAGGCCGAGGTTGAGCACCGTGTCCATCATGCCCGGCATCGAGACGCGCGCGCCCGAGCGCACGGAAACGAGCAGCGGATCGCCCGCGTCGCCGAAGCGCTTGCCGGTGATGCCCTCGATATGCGCGAGGCCGCTGGCGACCTGATCGCGAAGCGAATCCGGGAAGCGCTCGCCCGCCTCGTAATAATGCGTGCACATCGCGGTGGAGATGGTGAAGCCCGGCGGCACCGGCAGGCCGATCGAGGCCATGCCGTCCAGATTCGCGCCCTTGCCGCCCAGCAGGTTCTTGTCGCCCTTTCCGCCATCGGAAACGCCGCCGCCGAACCTGTAAACCCACTGCGTCATGTCGCTCGCTTCCTTTGTTTCCACCGGCGGATGAAGAGCCCGCCGCTACCCCTCAATCCTTGAGAAATCGGCAACGCGGTGCACCGCATCGCGCACCCGCACCAGCAGCGCCAGCCGGAACGCCCGCTTTTCGGGATCGGCGTCGTTGACGGTGACGTCCTCGAAAAACCCGTCGATCGGCGCGCGCAAGCTGGCGAGCGCCGCCATCGCCCCCTCGAAATCCTCCGCCGCGACGGCGCTCTCCGCCTTCGGCGCAGCCGCGCCGAGCGCCGCGATCAGCGCGCCCTCGGCAGGCTCCGGCGTGTAGGACGGCGCACCCGGCGCGAATGGCAACGCGCCCTTCTTTGCTTCGGCCTTCAAGATGTTCGCCGCGCGCTTGTACCCCGCGAGCAGGTTCGCCCCGTCATCCGTGCCGATGAACGCCTGAAGCGCCTTCACGCGCGCCAGCAGCCGGACGAGATCGTCCTCCCTGCCACCTTCGAGCGTAAACACGGCATCGATCAGATCATGACGGACACCAGCCTCGCGCTGCTGGACCTTCAAACGATCTGCAAAGAAGGCTTTTAGAGAATT
>JACFNY010000489.1 GCA_019454625.1 Sphingomonadaceae bacterium | reverse complement strand
AGAACGGGTTGAACAGCCGCACCTCGATCTGCGGATGGATGTCGAGCGCGGCGAGCAGGTCGTCGAGCCCGGCGATGCCGTTGTCGTCGAGCAGCAGCCGCACGCGCACGCCCCGGTCCGCCGCCTCGCGCAGCGCCTCCAGCACCAGCATCCCCGAGAGGTCGCCGCGCCAGATGTAGTATTGCACGTCCAGACTGCGCTCAGCGGCGCGGGCGAGGAGGATGCGCGCGGCGAAGGCCTGATGCGCGTCGGCGAGGAGGTGGATGCCCGAAAGGCCCGGCCGCGCGGCGGTCTCCTGCTCGATGCTGCGCCCGAGCCGCGTGCCCCCGGTGCCGGACAGCGCCGCGCTCGGCGTCCGCGGCTCGAGGGGCGGCAAGTGTCTGAACCGGCGCACGATCTCTCCCAAGGTCTCGAAGGCGGAGCGTGGCCCAAAGTATGGAGGGATGCAAACAGGCTGTGAGTTTGAAGCGGTATCCCTGCGCCCGCGCTTTCCTCTAGAGCGTCGCGGAAAGACAAAAGGAGACGGACATGCCGGAAGCGCTGATCATTGATGCAGTCAGGACCCCCCGCGGGATCGGAAAGGTCGGCAAGGGATCGCTCGCCGACATCCACCCGCAGCAGGTGGGCGCGACGGTGCTGAAGGCGATCGCCGAGCGGAACGGCCTCGACACCGCCGAGGTCGACGACATCATCTGGGGCACCAGTTCCCAGACCGGCCCGGCGGCGGGCGACCTCGGCCGCATGTCCGCGCTCGACGCGGGCTACGACGTCCGCTCGTCGGCCGTCACGCTCGACCGCTTCTGCGGCTCCGGCATCACCACGGTGAGCATGGCGGCGGCCTCGATCATGTCGGGCATGGAGGACTGCGTGATCGCGGGCGGCACCGAGATGATGTCGCAAACGGGGCAGGGCATCTCCGCCGACGCGCCGCGCACGATGGACCGCGGCAACCGGCGCCTGCGCGACCGGCACCCGCAGCCGCATCAGGGCGTGTGCGCCGACGTGATCGCGACGCTGGAGGGCATCAGCCGCCGCGACCTCGACGCGCTCGCCGTCGTCAGCCAAGAGCGCGCCGCCGCCGCCATCGCGGGCGGTCACTTCGACCGGAGCCTTGTTCCCGTCTTCCGGGAAGACGGCAGCCTCGCGCTCGACCGGGAAGAGTTCCCGCGCCCCGGCACGACGCTGGAAAGCCTGTCGCAGCTCCAGCCCGCGTTCACGCGGCTGATCGACATGCCGCTCGACGACGAGGGGCTGACCTACCGCAGCCTCGTGAAACAGGTCTACCCGGACCTCGAGATCGAGCATGTCCACCACGCGGGCAACTCGTCGGGGGTCGTCGACGGTTCGGCGGCGCTGCTGCTCGCCTCGCCGTCCTACGCGGCGAAGCGG
>JACFNY010000488.1 GCA_019454625.1 Sphingomonadaceae bacterium | reverse complement strand
TTCTCTAGACAGGGGTAGTCCATGTTCACGGCGCCTGCATATGCGCAGGGGACGGAAGCGGGACCGGATGCCGAGGCGCCAGACGCGCCGGAAACGCACTCCGAGGTCGGTGTCGAGCACGATGCCGGCGGCAGCTTTCCGCCTTTCGATTCCTCTACCTTTCCGTCGCAGCTCCTGTGGCTCGCGATCACGTTCGGCCTGTTCTACCTTTTCCTGAAGAAGGTGATCCTGCCGCGCATCGGCGGAATCCTTGAAGTGCGGCAGGACCGCATCGCTCAGGATATCGGCGAGGCGGCGCGCCTCAAGGAAGAGGCCGACGCCGCGGTCGCGGCCTATGAGCAGGAACTGGCCGACGCCAGGACCAAGGCCAACGCCATTGGCCAGGAAGCCCGCGACGGCGCCAAGGCCAAGGCCGAAGCCGAACGCAAGAAGGTCGAGGGCGCGCTCGAGACCAAGCTTGCCGAGGCGGAAGCCCGCATCGCGCTGATCAAGGACGCCGCCATGCGCGACGTCGGCCAGATCGCCGAGGAGACCGCCGGCTCGATCGTGCGTGAGCTCGTCGGCTCCGACGCCGACAAGACGGCGGTCGCAGCCGCTGTCAAGTCGGCAAGGGGGTAACGGATGGACGCTACATTCTGGGCCTTCGTCGGCCTCATCCTGTTCCTCGCTGTCATCGTCTATTTCGGCGCGCCGAAGGCGATCGGCAAGTCGCTCGACACCCGCGCCGAGCGCATCCGCCATGACCTCGACGAGGCCCGCCGCCTGCGCGACGAGGCTCAGCAATTGCTGGCCGAGTACCAGCGCAAGCGCAAGGAAGCCGAGCAGGAGGCGGGCGACATCGTCGCCGCCGCCAAGCGCGAGGCCGATGCGCTGGTCGCCGAGGCCAAGCAGAAGACCGACGACTACGTCGCGCGCCGCACGACGCTGGCCGAGCAGAAGATCGCCCAGGCCGAGCGCGACGCCGTCGCCGAGGTGCGCGGCCGTGCCGTCGACATCGCGGTTGCGGCCGCCGGCAAGCTTCTCGCCGGGAAGGTCGAGGCCGGCGCCGGCAGCGCCCTGTTCAAGTCGGCGCTGTCCGAGGTCAAGGCCAAGCTCAACTGAGCTGCTGTGCGCCTGATGCCCAACAAATGAAGATGCCGCCTCCGGGCGGCATTTTTCGTTTCGGGAGATCCGGTGATCGCCGCAACCGCCCCGCTCCCCCCGGCCCTTCGTGGCGGCCGGCGGGAAAGAGAAGGCAGCGGCCGCCCTACCGCACCTGGTCGAGCAGACGCTTGCACTCGAGAAGATCGAACAGGGCCTCCTGCAACAGCGCCCGGTTGTCGCGCGACAGCCGCCCCTCGCCGGCCTGCACGGGCCCCGCCTCTTCCTGTTTGCCGAGGTTGAAGAACCGCCTGCC
>JACFNY010000487.1 GCA_019454625.1 Sphingomonadaceae bacterium | reverse complement strand
ATCGTGGAGGACTTCCTGAAGACCTTCCGGGAGTACCCGCCGCGGCAAAGGGCAGCCACGTTCACGATCGACCAGGCGCTCGAGAAGATGAAGGCGGCGCTCGGCGGCGGCGGTCGCTGAACCGGAGCAGCCTGGCGGCACTCAGGAGCGAGGATCGAAGATGGACGAGCGGGCGGGGGCGCACGTCGACGCGAGGTCGGAGCCGGACCGCATTTCGGTCGAGCTCTCCGGCCGCCGCACCGCGCTCTCGCTCCAGCGTACGCGGATGGCGGCCGATCGCACGTTGATGGCCGTGATCCGCACGTCGCTGTCGCTGATCGGCTTCGGCTTCACGATCTTCCAGGTCTTCCAGAAACTGCACGAAGCGCAACTGCTGAAGCGGGCCCAGGCGCCGCGCAACTTCGGCGAGGCGCTGGTCCTGCTGGGGATCGCTGCGCTCGCCGTCGGCATCGTCTATCACGGAAGGTTCATGATCGCGCTGCGGCGCGAGCGCAAGCAGCTGAACGCCGACGGCTTGATCCCGGCCGAGCCCCAGTTCCCGGTCTCGCAGACGCTGATCATCGCGCTGCTGCTGTTGCTGCTTGGACTGGGGACGATCGTCAGCATGACGTTCAGCGTCGGCCCGTTCGGCGACTAGGGCGTGTGGACACGCGCTAGCCGGCACGCTCCCCGGCCGCACCGTGGCAGAAACGGAACTTGCGGCCGCTGCCGCACGGGCACGGCGCATAGGGCCCGCGTTTCCTGTCGTCGGCCTTGATCGAAGCCATGATTTCCATCGGCGGCCTGCCTTGCGCGTACAGGCGGCCCATCTGCGCCATCGCCGCGCGCGTGTGGCTGAAGAACGCGTAGAGCCCTTCGCACAGGTAGTTGTGGCCCGGCTCACCGTCCCTGGACAGCACGAAACGGTCTTTCGGGCAGCCGCCGTTGCAGAACGCACGCACTTCGCACTGCTGGCACTGGCGCGTCAGCGTGTCGCGCTTGTCGTCGCCGAACTTGCGCTGCGCGGTCGACGCCACCATCTCGAGCATGTGCGTCTCGTGGATGTTGCCGAGCCTGAATCGCGGCTCGACGAAGTGGTCGCAGGCATACAGGTCGCCGTTGTACTCCAGCGCCGGCCCGTAGCCGCAGGTGGGCGCATGGATGCACAGCTTGTAGCGCCCGAAGCAGGCTTCCAGCGTGACGTCGAACAACTGGACGTATACCTTGCCGACGTCGCGCCGCGCCCATTCCTCGAACACGTCGACGAGAAACTGCCCGTACTGTTTCGCGCCCACCGACCGGTTGGTCACCAGCGTGCCGGTCTGCGTATACAGGAGGCGCTTTCCGCGCGGGTTCGCGCTCCAGCCGAGATTGGCGATGTCGAGCGTCTCGGCGGTGGCGCGTTCCACGATGGGGATGA
>JACFNY010000034.1:2814-12086 GCA_019454625.1 Sphingomonadaceae bacterium | reverse complement strand
AAACCCCTGTTCAAGATGGATGACGGCGGCCTGCCGTGGTCCGGCATGTTCTGGGTGTTTTCGCTCGGCATATTGTTCCTGAACGGCTTTCAGGGCGCGGCGCAGGTCGCCGAGGAGCGCGCGCACGGCGTCAGCCTGCGCGCCGTCGCGGGCACGATGGTCGCCGCCGTCGCGGCGGCCACGCTGTTCTATATCCTGATCATCTTCGCCGTGGCGGGCTCGACGCCGTGGAACGAGACCGTTGCGGCGGGGCTTCCCACCGCGCACGCCTTCGGCGCGCTGATTCCGTCCGCGCCGTGGCTTGCCGATGTCGTCATCGTGATCGCCGTCGCCTCGCTCACCAAGACGTGGAACGTCATCGTCATCATCGGCGCGCGGCTTGTCGTGGCGCTGGCGCGGGACAATTTCCTGCCGCCGTCGTTGGCCCGGCTGAATTCGCGCGGCGCGCCGTCGCGCGCGGTCGCCGCGTTCTCGGTCGTCGCCGGATTCGCCGTGCTGCTCGGGCCGGGCGCGATCGTTTCGATCCTGAACCTCTGCGCCATGTGCCTCGCGGTGACGTTCGTGCTGCTGCTCGTCGTGCTGCTGAAGGAGCGCGCATCCGGCGCGCCCGAGCCCGAATTCAAGGTGCCCGGCAACGCGCTGCCGATCGTGGTCGCGTTGCTGCTGGTGGTCGCGATGGGTTCGGCCGCTGCCGTCCTGCCGCTGTTCAGGGCGGACGGGATGCCGATCGAATGGTTCATGATGGCCGGATGGGCGGCGCTCGGCTTCGTGTTATTGCGCCTGTCGCGCGGGGCGCGCAGCCGCGGCTGACGCGCCCGCCCTATTTCATGGTTTGGACCGATCCGTTCAGGCTGAATCGGCCTGAACGGATCGGTCCGGGCGGGGCATCAGGCCTTGGTCTCTGCCCCCTTGAGACCAAGGATCTCCCGCGCCTCTTCAGGCGTCGCGACCGCCTCGCCCAGGTCCTCGATGATCCTGCGCGCGCGCTCGACGAGCTGGCCGTTGGTCGCGAACACGCCGCGATCGAGATAGAGGTTGTCCTCGAGCCCCACGCGCACGTTGCCGCCGAGCAGAACCGCCTGCGCCGCCATCGGCATCTGCCGGTGCGCGAGGCCGAATCCCGCCCAATGCGCGCCCGTCGGCAGCAGGTCGCGCAGGTACATCATCGTCGAGGTTTCCGCCGGAGACGCCCATTTCACGCCGAGCACGAACTGGTAGAGCGGCGGATCGTTGATGAGGCCCTCGGCGTACATCTGGTTGGCGAACAGCACGTCGCCCGCCTGGAATACCTCCATCTCCGGCTTCACGCCGTACAGCCGGAACAGCTCCGCCATGCGGCGCAGCGTGCGCGGCGTGTTGAGGTAGACGTAGTCGAAATCGCCTTCCACCTGATTGCCGGTGGTCACGTCGATGGAGGCGATGTCGGGCAGGCAGTCCTTCAGGTGCTCGGTGCGGCCCTCGGCGGAGAGCATGTCGCTTTCCGGCAGGCCGCGGGATTCGTCCTCCGGGTCGGGCAGAAACAGCGCGCCCGCGCCCGCGGTGAGGTTGATGAGGATGTTCGTGCCGCGCTGCCGGATGCGGTCCACCGTCTCCCGGAACAGCTTCGGGTCCCGGCTGCCGTGGCCGGTCTCGGGATCACGGACATGGATGTGCGCGACGGTCGCGCCCGCGGCCGCGGCTTCCGCCACCGTGTCGGCGATCTGTGCGGGCGTGACGGGATAGGTGTAGGGATAGCGCGGATTGACCGGTGCATTGCCGCTGACCGCGCAGGTCAGCACGACCTTGCGTTTCGCCGATGGACGCGAATAACCTGGAATCACATCTTCTCTCCTGATTTCAAAGCAGCGGGGTCCGGCGGATCAGGCCGGAATAGGGCTGGCAGTTCGTCGCGAGCGCGAGCCACCGGATCAGCGTCGTCATGTCGAAGACGGGAAGGCCCGTCGCCGCCTGTATGTCCGCCGCGAACGGCGGCAGTTCCGAGCACTGGATGAGGATCGCGGAAACGCCCGGCTCCCGCGCCGCCGCGACGGCGCATTCGACCGTCTCGCGCCTGAGCGCCTCGACATCGTGCATGGTGCCGTCGTCGAGCAGCGCGTCGAACACGGGGCGGCCGCGCATAGGCGCGACGTGCAGCCGCGACGGATCGTCGAGCCCGCACTGTTCGTAGATGCGCGCGTTCATGGATTCGCCGACCGCGGGGATCACCGCGATGCGCGCCTCGCGCGGCATGGCTTGCAGCAGGAACGGGAGCTGCGTGAGGATGGACAGGAACACCGGCACCGGCGCGGCGGCCGCCACCGTCTTCTGGTAATAGCCGAACGATCCGCACGCGCCCGCGACCGCGCGCACGCCCTGCCGCGCCAGCGCGGCGACGCCCTCGGCGAGCATGTCCGCGACCTGCGGTTCGCCGCGCATCATCGGCCACGGGTCTTCGAGGTCGATCACATGGTACAGCACCGGCGCGTCGAAGCTCTGCGCGTGCTGGACATTGCCGGGCAGCAGCGGGTGCGCGCTGCGCAGGCAAAGGATGCCCACCGTATAGCCTGCGACGGTGACGCCGCCTTGTACCGACATCGGGTTCTTCGCGTTCACAGGAACTCCCATCTGACGAGCATGGCCATGAAAAGCGCTGCGGAGACGACGACGGCGATGCCCGCTGCGCGGTCGATTGGGCGTGCCGAAACGCGCACGAGCGCGACGCAGACGGCGACCGCCGTAACGCCGCCGAGCGCCCACAACGCCTGCGCGGCGCGGAACAGCGGCGGGAAACCGAACATCACGAAAGGACCGGCCGCCGGCAGGCTGAGCGCCGCAAGCGTGCCCGCAACGAACAGCAGGCCGGCGATTGCCGAAAGCGCGGGCAGGGCCTTTGACGTGCCGCGCCTGAACGCAAGGGCCGTGCGGACCGCGGCGAAGAGGAGCAGGGTCGCCAGCGCTGCGATCGCGAGTCCGAAAACCACGCGCGCGACATGCGCCGATCCGGCGTCGTCGATCTTTGTCGCCGAGCGCGCGTTGGAATGGAGCGCGAAGACCCGGCCGTTCCCGTCGCGGCGGAAGCGCAGCGTGTCGCCGTCGATCGCGGGCGGGCCCGGCGCCCGGAACAGGTCCGGGCCGATTCGCGCATAGCGCCGACCGTTCACGGAAATGCCGTCCGCGCGCGTCTCGACGACATATTCGCTGCCGGGCATCAGCAGTTCGAAGAACCGGCCGGAGGCGCTCATGGTCTGGCTGTTGATCCGGTACGTGCCGCCGAGATCGCTTTCGACCGGCCCGGTTTCTTTCGGCGCATTGGTCGCGGCGAGCGCGGGATGGAAGCGTTTCAGAAAGGCCTCGAATACGCCGTCGTCGATCGGCACGCTCGACGTGTTGCCGACCCACAGGGCGACGCCCTGCTCGGGCAGGATGTACCAGCCGCTCAGCGAGGTGATGTAGTCGCCGCCATGCAGGTAGATCGGCGCGCCGCCGCGGAGGATTCGCGTCGGGCCGAGGCAGCGGCCGCCGAAGACCGGATCGGCCGACCAGCAATCGCCGTAGAGGGCATCGAGCGTCTCGCGGCCGATCACCGCTCTGCCCTGATACTGCCCTCCGTCCAGCATCATCACGAGGAAATTCCCCATCTCGTGCGCCGTCATCATGGCGTCGCCGGAGGGCCGCGTGGTGGTGTCCACTGCGGGAAAGATCGTCGTGCTGCCGTCCTGCGAAACGAACACGCCCTGCGCGACCGGCTGAGGCGCCGCCGCGGGGCCGGGGAAACGCGCGAGCGCCATGCCGAGCGGTTCGAAGATTCGCGATGCGATATAGTCTTCGTAGGGCTCGCCGGATGCCGTTTCGATGATGCGCCCCAACAGCGTGTAGGCGCCGTTCGTGTATGCGATCTCGCGGCCCGGCGGGCGCAGGCGCTTCGGCGCGTGTTCCGCGAGATACGCTTCGAGTGTCGGATGGTCGCGGCTGTCCCGCAGGCCGCTGCCCACCATCGGTATGTTGCCGATCCCGGCGCGATGCTGAAGCAGGTGCCGGATCGTGATCGGCGTGCCGCTCTCCGGTTTCAGGCGCAGGCCGTCGAGACGGGCCTCGATGTCGTCGTCCAGCGACAGCTTCCCCGCTTCCGCGAGTTGAAGAATCCCGAGCGCGGTGATCACCTTGGTCTCGGAGGCGATGCGGAACAGGTGGCGGCGCGGGTCGAGCGGCGTTTCGTCCTTCGGCCCGAGCGTGCCGAACGCGCGTTCGTAGCGGGTCCCCTGCCGGTCGACGACCACGATCATCGCACCCGGCGCGCGGGACCCGGCGAGGCGCCCGCGAACCTCGGCTTCGGCGAAGCCGTCCAGCGCTGCGCGCGGAAGCCCGGCGACGGCATCGGCGGGGCTATCGGTGGCGGCCGGGAGGGACGCGGAAGCGCCCGACGCGGGCGCCAGCACGGCGCCCAGCCACGCCAGCAGCCACCTGTATCGCTTCATGCCCCCACCATCCCGATTGACAATAATATTTTATAAAAGATATATTCAGTCATCGCAACGTCGAAATGGAGCGGGAAGGGTCGTCCTTCCACGCCGGAGGGGGAAAACATGCGGATTGAGATTCCGGGTATCGTGATGCGCCGAGAGGCTGCCATGTCCGCGCGGTTGTCGGCTTGCGCCGCCGCGCTTCTGGCCGGGTCGCTGCTGTCGCCGTGGTCGGCCGCCGCGCAGGAATCGGTCGACGCGGACGCGATCACCGTCACTGCGACGCGCGTAAAGACGGGATTCGAGGCGCCGACGCCGGTGACAGCAATCGGCGCCGAGGACCTTCAGGCGCGCGGCACCGTCAACGTCGCGGATTTCCTCAACGAGATTCCGTCCTTCACGCCGACGACGACGCCGGCCAGCACGTCGCTCCTCTCGCGCGAGAACGGCAGCAACACGCTCGACCTGCGCGGCATCGGCGCGAACCGCACGCTCGTCCTCATCAACGGCCGCCGCCATGTGCCGACCGCGACCGACGGCACGGTCAACATCAACGTCGTGCCCTCGATCGCGCTCAGCCGCGTCGAGGTGGTGACGGGAGGCGCCTCGGCCTCGTGGGGCTCGGATGCCGTCGCCGGCGTCGTCAACCTCATGGCCGACAAGAAGCTCGACGGCCAGCGCGGCGACGCGCAGAACTTCCGCATCGGCGGAGCGGTCGGGTCCGAGTTCGCGGGCGGGCGCGGCTACCTGATGCTGGCGGCCGAGTATCAGCGCGACAAGGGCGTCGAAGGGCAGAGGGACCGGAGCTGGGGCCGCAAGCGCTGGGGCCTCATCGGCAACCCGGAGGATACAGGGCCGAACGACGGCATCCCCGCGCAGCTCATCGCGCAGAACGTCAACATGTTCTTCGCGAACGAGGGCGGGCTCGTGCTCGGCGGCCATCCGGCGATCCACGGCATCCGCTTCGGGCCGGGCGGCACGCTGGCAGTGAACGACTTCGGCGAATTCAACGACGGCAATTCGCAGATCGGCGGCGACGGCGGCAACATGGGTCAGGACTCCGAAGTCTCGGTGCCCGTGTCGCGCACCAATCTCTTCGCGCAGGGCAACTACGACGTCACCGACGATATCTCGTTGTTCTTCGAGGCCAGCTGGGGACGCACCCATTCGGTGACGGAGACAGTGCAGAGCTTCGCCTTCCCGGCGAGGATATCCAATGAGAATCCCTTCATTCCCGCCGCCTTTCGCACGATCATGAACGACAATGGCATAACGGGCTTCAATCTGTTCCGCCTGAACACCGACATGGGCTTCATCACGGCCGATTCCACGACGGAAACCTTCCGCGGTCTCTTGGGGCTGAGCGGCGGCCTCGGCGGATCGTGGACGTGGGAAACCTATTACCAATATGGCCAGACCAAGTTCGACAATCGCCAGCTGAACAATCTCATCGTCGAGAATTTCGCCAATGCCGTCGACGTCGTCGAAGACCCGCTCACCGGCAATCCGGTCTGCCGCGCGACGCTGACGGGCGGGGCGCCGGGCTGCCAGCCGCTGAACCTGTTCGGCTATGGCTCGCCGAGCCAGGCGGCGATCGATTATGTGAACGGAACCGGGCTTCTCCAGTCCCGCCTCACGCAGCAGGTGGTCGCGGGCTCGATCAACGGCGAACTGTTCGATCTTGGCGCCGGTCCGATCGGCTTTGCCGCCGGTGCCGAATACCGCAAGGAAAAGGTGCGCTCGTCGGCGGACGAGGCATCGATCAACAATGCATTCCTGATTGTGAACGCGCAGCCGTTCGATGGCGGCTATCACGTGGTGGAGGGCTTCGCGGAAGTCGCTGCGCCGCTCATCGCCGGAAAGCCCGGCATCGAGCTTCTGGAGGTGAACGGCGCCGTCCGCTTCACCGACTATTCCACGATGGGTTCGGTGGTGACATGGAAGCTCGGCGCCAACTGGAGCCCGGTTCCGGACCTGCGCTTCCGCGGCACGATCTCGCGCGACATCCGCGCGCCCAACATCGGGGAACTGTTCGCGAGCACGCGGCTTTCCTTCGCCAACGTGCTCGATCCGGAGACGGGTACGAACACGTTCACGCCGACGCTCACTGGCGGCAACGTGAACCTGGATGTCGAGAAGGCCGATAACAAGACCTTCGGTGTCATCTTCCAGCCGCGCTGGATCGATGGCCTCAAGCTTTCGGTCGATTATTACGACATCAAGATCAAGGACGCGATCGGCTCGCTCGCCGCGCAGGAGGCCGTGAACCTCTGCGCGGAGGGGTATGCCGATGCCTGCAGCACGATCACGCGCGACAGCTCCGGCGTGATCACCCGCATCAGCACGCAGCTCATCAACGTCGCGAGCCTGCGCACGAAGGGCATGGATTTCGAGGCGAGCTACCGCGTGCCGGACTCGTCGTTCCTGTCGCTCGGCGGCCGCATGTCGGCGCGCGTGCTGGCGACCTACGTGATGGACAAGGAGTTCTCGCCCAACGGGGTCGACGTGTTCGAGCGCGCCGGCGAGGTGAACCCCAATGCGGACACGACGCTGAGCGTGCCGAACTGGCGCGGAACCGCGAGCCTGAACTATGATCGGGGCGACTTCTCGGGCTTCCTGCAGACCCGCTTCATCGGATCGGCGAAGTACGACAACAGCTTCACGATCGAAGACATCAATGACAACAAGGTCGGCGCGCAGTGGTATTTCAATATCGGCGCGCGGCTCAACGTCGAGGTCGCGGACAACAAGTCCGTCCAGTTCTTCGCGGGCGTCAACAACGTTTTCGACAATAACCCGCCCGCCGTGCCGCTCAACTTCCTGAGTGCGCTGGCGACGAACCCGATCTTCTACGACGTGATCGGCAGGTCCTTCTTCGCGGGTGTGCGCGCTGCGTTCTGAGTTCGCCCGCATGTCTGTCATCGAGAAGGGGCGCCGGCGGCTTGCGGCCGCTGGCGTCCCGCCCGACAATCGCCTAGGTTCCGGTCGAGGAGTTTCGGGATCTATGGTCGACAGGCGGGTTGCCCCGAAGGTGGGGCGGGTCAAGGGTTACACGCTGCGCGAACTGGCCTACGGCGAGCTTCGCGCAGCGCTGCTTTCCGGGCGTTTCGCGCCGGGCGAGGCCATCACGGTCCGCGAGCTTGCGGAGATGATGCACCTCGGCTTCATGCCCGTGCGCGAGGGCGTGCAGCAGCTCGCCTCGCAGGGCGCGCTCGAGTTCCTGCCGAACCGCTCTGTCCGCGTTCCGGTCTATACGCTCGAGGAGGTCCGCAAGATCTACGAGGCGCGCATCCTCATCGAGTGCTACGCCGTCGAGCAGGCGGCGAAATACATCACGGCCGAGCAGGTCGCGGCGCTCAACGAGGGCCTGCAGGAGATGTTCACGCGGCCCGCGGACACCGAGGCGCGCGACAAGCTGAAGGCCAATTACGATTTCCATTTCCAGATCTACGAGGCCTGCGGCTCCAGCTACATCGTCGAGATGATCGAGCGGCTCTGGCTACGCATCGGCCCGCTGCACATCAGCGTGTTCAACTCCGCGCCCGCGGACCGCGAGGACTTCCTCGCCGTGCAGCCGCAGCACGTGGAACTGGTGAATGCGCTGCGCGCGCACGATCCAGCGCACGCCAAGGAGATCATGCTGTCGCTGCTCGAAAAGTCGCTGTCGTGGTACGAGCGGCACGCCGCGAACCTCCTCGCCGCCTGACGCCGGGGTGCCTTGCCCGTTGAACGGACGTCAGGCGTGGACGGGCGGTCTGCGTCCCGCCCAGGGCTGCGCGGTTTCGAGCCGGTAGGCGAGGTCGAACAGCAGGTCGTCGCGGCCCGGCGCTGCGGCGAACTGGATGCCGATCGGAAGCCCCTCCGGCGACCTGCCGAGCGGCACGCTCATCGCGGGCGCGCCGGCCGCGTTGTGGATCGGCGTGTACCCGGCGAATTCGACGAGACGGTCGTAAAGCGTATCGAACGGCACCGTCGGTGCGAGGTGGCCGAGCGGCGGCGCCGCGGTCCGCAGCACCGGCGTCGCGATGATGTCGAAGTCGTCGAACCACGAACGATAGGCGTCCGATGCCGCGAGCAGCCCGTCCACCGCCTTTTGCCGGGCTTCGGCGGACATGCGCCGCGCGTGCTCGGCGAGCGCGCGCGTGAAGGGTTCGAGCCGTTCGGGGGCCGGTGTCGCCTTTTCCTGCATCATCGCGCCTTCCGCCCAATAGGTCAGGAAGTGGTGCATGATGCCGCGTTTCACCGGCCAGCGGGTCTTCGCGGGTTTCAGGCCGAGCGATGCGAGCAGGCGCAGCGCGGCGTCGAACGCGGCGCGGACCTCGTCGGACGCGGCGACGCCTTCCATGCTTTCCTCGACGAAGCCGATGCGCAGCGGCCGTTCGCTCGCGCCGGAGACGAAGCCGATCGGCGTGTTCGCGCTGGTGTCTTCGGTGAGCGCGAACGCCATCGCGCTGTCCCGCACCGATCGGGTGAGGACGTGCTGCACGCCGAGTTCGACCGGACGGGGCGGGGGCGGCGCCACGCGGATCAGGCGCCCTCGCGAGGGCTTCAGCCCGAACAGCCCGCAGCACGCCGCCGGAATCCGGATCGAGCCGCCGCCGTCGCCGCCGTGCGCGATCGGCACGACGCCTGCCGCGACCGCTGCGGCCGCGCCGCCGGAAGAGCCGCCCGTCGACCGGTCCGGGTCCCACGGATTGCGCGTGGGGCCGGGGCCGAGCGCCTCGGATGTCGGCAGGAAGCCGAATTCCGAGGTCGTGCATTTCCCGATGATCGCGAAGCCTGCGTTCCTCAGCGCGTCCACGTAAGGCGACTGGCCCGTGGCGGCGGCGCCTT
>JACFNY010000034.1:0-2804 GCA_019454625.1 Sphingomonadaceae bacterium | reverse complement strand
GTCGGCAGTCCCTCGACGTCGATAAGGTCCTTGACGAGGATCGGCACGCCGGAGAACGGCCGCCCCGGCAGCGACGGCACGAACCCCGGCGCGGCAAGGAAGTTGAGGCGCGGCTGCATCCGGTCGCGCGCGGCAATGGCGTCGGCGGCGGCTTTCTCGGCCGTCAGCGCGCCCTCGCGAATCCGCGCGGCGAGCGCCATGCCGTCTCCGGCATCGGCGGCGGGCGCGGCGTCCGCTTTCGCCGCCAGCGGCGCGAGGCTGAGCGCGGCGAGGACTTCGCGTCGGCGGAAACCCATCACTTCGCGTCCTTCGCCGGTTCTGTCGTGCGCAGGTAATAGCCGTATTTCGGGATGCTCACCTTGGCGCCCGGCGCCGGGAAGGCGAACTCGATATTGTCGAAGCGCGCCGGTATGCCGTCGGTCCGCATCAGGTCGGCGCTCGTCTGCAACTGGTAGTGGAGGTGCGGATAGCCCGTCGTCTGCGATCCGCCGAGCAGCGCGATCACATCGCCCTGCCGCACCGTCTGCCCCGTCTTCACGCGCAGCGAGCCTTGCCGCAGGTGGCAGAAGAAGCTGACCTCGCCGTTGCCGTGGTCGATCATGATCCAGTTGCCCGGCATGGCGTGGACGGGATCGGACATGCCCTGCATCAGCAGGTCGGCGGGCGTGTCGTCGGGAACGCCGTCGCGCATCGCCACGACGGTGCCGTCTCCGGGCGCGATGATCTCCTTCTCGAAGGTGTAGACGTCCTCGTTCTTCGGCACCGCCGCCGGGGTGTTGAGCAGCTCGAACCGCTCGCCGAGCGCGACGATGTCGTAGGCACCCCACTGGCCGAAATCGTCCTTGTGCGAGGGGTCGTCGTAATCGTGCGCGGAGATCGCCATGAAGTTCCCCTTGATCGGGAAGATCAGCGGCGTCTTCTGGTCGTAGACGGCCACGGGGAAGGTGCGCGAGGCCGTTGCCGTCCGCCCCTCGCCGTCGCGCACCGTCATCTCGTATCGGATGGCGTCCACCGCTGCCGGAATGGGCGTCGTGAAATGATGCCGGAACACCGATACTGGCGCCCGCCCCGAATAGCGCGACAGCACGGTGCGGCGGATCGTGGTCAGTTCATCGGCGGAGAAGGTGACCGTGCGGAACGGGGCGCCCTTCGATTCGAGGAATGCCGTGCCCGAGACCGGCTCCACCCATCGCCCGTCCGCTTCGTCGAGAATGAGGTCGAGCGTGAAGGTTTCCGTCGCCGGGTAGGAGATCGCCCACGCCGGGTTGATTTCCCAATCCGAGTCGCTGACGAGGAAATCGTGCTCCTTGAAAAGCCGCGACGGCGCGACGTCGAGGCTGATCGCGAGCGGCGCTGCGGCGGCCGTGCGCGCGACCGGCGGCAGTTTTTCCGTCAGCGGCCGGTAGGACGCTACCGTGATCGACACGCTCTGCCTGCTGTTGTCCGGCGCGGCGTCCCGGATACGGAACGGCAGCAGCGCGCCGCCCACCGCGCGATAGTCCTCGAAACGCGACGTGCTGACCGCCGCCCCCTCGTCCCAGCGCGTCGGGTAGTCGCGCCGGAACGGCAGGAAGCTCTTCGCGTCGACGAACAGGCTGGAGCCGTCCTTTATCGCGACGCGATAGGCTTTGCGGCCGTCCACCTCTTCCTGTTCCAGCTTCGCGTCGGCGCGGGGCTCCAGCGGTCCCATGAATGGCAGGAACAGCGATGCCGCGCGCGAGCGCGCGAGCGCATCCGGCGCGAGCTCGCGGATGCGGGCGGGGGCTTCGGGCTTCATCCCGTCCCAACCGTTGCGCTCCGTCCCGCCGTTTGCATCCACGTCGCGCGCCACCTGATAGACGACGGTCGAGATGGAGACGCTGAGCCGATCGCCGCCTTCGCGGCTCACCGAGAAGCGCGCGGGCATCCGGAACGCCTCGCCGGTGCCTTCCAGCGTCCATCCGGCCGCGAGTTCGGCGGAGGGGGTGCCGAGCGCCTTGTGCATCCGTTTCAGGACGTGGTCAGGCGTGACACCCGCATTGGCGGTCCCCGCCAGCAGCACCCACGCCGCAAGACCGGCAAGGCCGGTCCTGCCCGGCACGGCTTTCCACGCCGCTAGGCTGCCGAGACCGGTCCTTATCGGGCTGGCTTTCCATACCGCGAGGTCGGAGAGGCAAATCCTCGTCGGGCTGGCTTTCCACGTCGGGGGGACGGAGAGGCCGGTCCTGCTCGGGATGGCTTTCCTCCCTGCGAGGCCGGAGAGGCCGGCCCTCGCCGTGGTTTTCCCCGGCGCAAGGCCGACGACGCCGGTCCTGCTCGGGATGACTTTCATCGCGGTTTCCGTCGCTGCGGATGGAACGCCACCGTTTCGTCGGCACATGCCGAGGATGGCGTTGACGGCGGTTTCCGCCCCGGCGGATGCTGTCGAAGCGGTTGCTCCTGAAATGGACGCCCCTGGAACAGACACCCCTGAAGCGGATGCCTCTGGAATGGATGCCCTTGAAACGGCGGCTCCTGAAGCGGATGCCCTCGCGGATTTCATCATAACGGATGCCGTTGGAAAAGCGCCCACGCCCTCTACTCCCATTGCTTTTCTCCAGATTATATAAAATATAATATTTGTCCACAGCGGAGGGGACTGATGTGAATGCGATCTTCGTTCGGCCCGCCCGCCGACAACTTGGTATACTTACCGTTCTCGCCATCCTGCTCGACGGGCTTGACGGCCAGGCGCTGAGCTTCGCGCTGCCCGCGATCGCGTCCGAATGGGGCGCGGAGAAGAGCGCCTTCGGAATCGTCTTCATGGCCGGGCTCGTCGGCATGTC
>JACFNY010000033.1 GCA_019454625.1 Sphingomonadaceae bacterium | reverse complement strand
GACCCCCTGTTCGTACTCCCCGGCCGTAATGAGGACGCGCCCAGTCGCGCCGGTCGCCGCCAGCTTCGGGCCGATGCGGTCGCGGACATTGTGACTGGCGAGAAGCCGGTTCTCGAACCAGAGCGACGGGCTCGCCGCGATCCAGTTGTCGAAAAGGCCCGGCCGGTTCACCAGCGTGTAGAGGACGAAGTGGCCGCCGTAGGAATGGCCGAAGATGGTCTCCCGCGCCGGATCGACCCGGAAGCGCGCCGCGATCGCGGGTTTCAGTTCGCTTTCGACGAAATCCGCGAAACCCTCGGCGCCGCCCGTTCCCGGCAGCGTCGGCTCCGGCGTGCCGAGCCGGGCCGTCAGGTCGCGCGCACGCTCGATGCGCGCGTCGAGATCCTGCGGATAGCCGATGCCGACGATCACGGCGGGCTGCGAAGGTTGCCGCCGCTCCATCGCGCGCACCGCGTCCACCATCGTGCCGAACATGATGTTGGCGTCGAGCACGTAGACGACCGGCCAGCCGCCCGCAGGCGCCTCTCCCTTCGGCCAGGCCGCGAAGATCTGGTAGCGGTGCCCTGCCTTCGAGGTCATTTCCCACGTCGTGGTGTCCGGTAGCACCGAGACCTGCGCCGTCTGCGCCAGCGCCTCCGCGGGCGCTGCCGCCGTCACGGTCACGGCCGCGGCGAACAGGATACCGAGCGCGGTTCGTGTCCTCATGCCTTCAGCCCTCCCGCCGGTGGGAAGATCGCCGTCACCTTGCTCGAATTGAACACGTAGGTCTGCACGAAATCGGACCATGCGCAAGGCTGGCCGAGCGCGTTCATCGCACCCGCGAGCGCGAACCAGTTGAGCAGTTCCTGATCGCCCGACTCCTCGATCTGGCGCAGGGTGAGGTTGCGCCACACGTCCCAGTTCCCGGCGACGAGCGCGTCGTAAAGCTTGCGGTCGAGTTCGACGTCCGGCTGCATCCGGTAGGTGCGGTCGACGAGGAAGGCGTGGCTCCAGCTCGACGAGGCGATGAGCGCGACGCGCCACGGGCTTTCCGCACAGATGCGCGCGACCTCCGCGCCGAGGTCGAACGCGCGGCGCGGCGACGGCGACGGCGGATCGAGCTCGCGTCCGCGATCGGCAAGGCGGCTGATGAACCCCCGGTAGCTGATCACCGCGCGGCCGTAGCAATTGATCTGGAACGGCACCACCGGCCACGGGAAGCCGCGCCGGTCGTAGTCGAGGTAGAGGATCGAGTTCAGGAACGCGTGCGGGATGCTCGGGTGGTGCAGCGGCTTGTAGGCGTAGTAGACGTCGAAGTCGCGTTCGAGCAGCGACTCCACGATATGCTTGGCGGCCTTGCGGTGGCCGCGCACCATGATCTCGAAGTCCTTGCGTTCCTTCCACACGTTCGGCTTGCCGCCGCCCCACTCGTCCTCCTTGTCGGAGAACATGGCGGACTCGGACGCGTGGCCCCACGGGCGCACGGCCATGTCTTCATAGGCCATCACGCAGAACGGCGGGATGATCGTCTCGCGGAAATTCTCGTACTGGTCGTCACCCCAGATGATGACGAAATCCGGGTTGAACGCATCGAGCGCCTCGCGCGCCTTGCGAAGCCCGTGCAGCATCGCCGCGCGGTGGCGCGCGGCACCTGCAAGCCCTTCGTCGTCGCCCCACTCCGCCCGCATCTCGGCGGGCCAGTTCGCGGGGTCCTTTTCGTGCGCGGGAACATCGGGGTCCTGGAGCCGTCCCTTCAGGATGTTCGCCATGTCCGCATCGCATCCGCTGAGTGGCGGATAATGCGTCACACCCAGACCAAGTACCTCACCCATGGCGTCGCCCCCTCTTTACATATATAACGTATACGTTGTAATTCCCCTTTCGAAACAGGAAGTCAAGGGGGAGGGGGACACTGTGAAACGTCATGCCTTGTTGCTGCTTGCAACCGGCCTTCTGGGTTTTGCCGACACCGCCGCCGCGCAGCCCGCCACACCGCAACCGGAGGTTCGCCACCCGCTCGACCCGCTCGGCTGGAACGAGCACTGGCGCGTTCTCGAAATCCTCGAATCCTCCGGCCGCCTGACGCCGAAGACGCGCTTCACCCGCATCGCCCTGAGCCCGCCCGACAAGGCGAAGGTGCTGGCGTGGAAGCCGGGCGCCAAGACCCTGCCGCGTCAGGCCGAGGTCCGCCTGAAGGAGGGTACCAACGCCGTCGAGGCGCTGGTCGATCTCGACAGGGGCGCGGTTCTCGACTGGAAGGTCCGCAGCGACGTGCAGCCCGCGTGGCTGATCGAGGAATTCCTCGGCGCGCCCGTGCAGGCGGTGCTGAACCATCCCGATTTCAAGGCGAAGCTGAAGGCGCGCGGCATCGGGACGACGCGCTTCCTCAACTGCCGCGCCATGCCGCTCGGCAACCATGCGGAACCGAAGTACGCGGGCAAGCGCGTCGCCATCGTGCGCTGCGACCCGGTGAACGGCGTGCGCAACCTGTTCGTGCGGCGCGTCGAGGGGCTGATCGCCATCGTCGACGTGAACACCAACGAGGTTCTGGAGATCAGCGACGACGAGGTGGTGCCGACGACCGCGACGAAGGCCGACTACGACCGCGCCAACCTCGGCAAGCTGCGCGGCTTCCCGACGTCCATCGCGCTCTCGCAGCCGGGCGGCCCCAGCTTCACCATCGACGGCCACGGCGTCACGTGGGGTAACTGGTCGTTCCACCTGCGCTCGGACCAGCGTGTCGGCACGCAGATCAGCCGCCTCACGTGGAACGACGGCGGCAAGTCCCGCGACGTGATGTACGAAGGCTACCTCTCCGAGATCTTCGTGCCCTACATGGACCCGCGCCGCGACTGGTACACGCGCACGCTGCTCGACGCGGGCGAATATTCGATGGGCGGGCTCTCCGGGCCGCTGACGCCCGGCATCGATTGCCCGGAGACCGCCGCATACATGAGCGGCCTCATCACGCAGGACAACGGCCGCCCCGCCGAGAAGGACAACGTGATCTGCGTCTTCGAGCGCACCACGGGCGACATGAGCTGGCGCCACGCCGACGACGGCCGCCCGAAGCGCGAACTCGTCGTCCGCATGGTCGCCGATCTCGGCAACTATGACTACGTGTTCGACTGGGTGTTCGAAAGCGACGGGCAGTTCCGCGTGGTGACGGGCGCGACCGGAATCGTCGCGGTGCAGACCTCGAAGGCCGAGGACGCGACCGCTCTCGTGAACGGCAAGCGCGACGACGCCTACGGCCGTTTCGTCGACAAGGGCGTCATCGGCGTCAACCATGATCATTACTTCAACTTCCGCCTCGATCTCGACATCGACGGCCCGGTGAACAGCTTCCTGAAGGACGAGCTTAAAACCGTCCGCCTGCCGGACGATCACCCGCGCCGCAGCATCTGGGTTTCGGAGGAAACGACCCTCGGCCGCGAAAACGACGGCAAGCTCTCCGTCGGGCACGGCAACCCGGCGCTGTGGCGCGTCATCAACCCGGCGCGGCGCAATCATGTCGGCTATCCGCCGAGCTACCAGCTCATGCTCGGCCACACCGCGCACACGCTGTTCAGCAAGGACGATGTTCCGCGCCGGCGCGCCGGGTTCATCGACAACGACCTCTGGATCACGGCCTATGATCCGAACGAGCGCTACGCCGCCGGCGAATACGCCGTGCTGAGCCCGCCGGGCGAAGGCCTGCCCAAGTTCGCCGCCGCCAACCGCCCGATCGCGAACGCCGACATCGTGCTGTGGCCGACCTTCGGTATGCAGCACAAGGTCCGCGCCGAGGATTGGCCGGTGATGCCGGTGCTCTGGCACAGCATCACCGTGCGGCCGTTCGATTTCTTCGACCGCAATCCCGCGCTCGATATTGATGTGAAGCCCTGACCCCGATGCGACATGTCCTTGCCACGATCCTCGCCGCCTCGGCGCTGACCGGCCCCGCGCAGTCCGCGGCCACCGTGGCGGCGGCCGACGATACGCCCGCCGCGCGGTGCGAGGCGCTCAATCACCTCAGCCTCGAAGCGGTCGCCGATTCGCCGGGCCAGATCGTTGCCACCGCCTATGTCGCCGGCCGGCAGGCGACGCCCGACGAGCAGGAGATGTTCGCCTATCGCGGCGTCACGCAGGGCAACCCCACGCCGCCGCTCGGCAGTTTCCCCGATCATTGCCGTGTCGAGGGCTATGTCACGCCGAACGTGAAGTTCATGATGATGCTGCCTCCGCCCCCGCAGTGGAACAACCGCTTCATGCTGGCGGCGTGCGAGGGCTGGTGCGGCAAGGTCAATCCGGACACGCTGGTGCCGGGCCTCCACCGCGGCTACGCCTCCATCACCAACGACGGCGGGCACTACAGCCGGGAGCCGTTCGACGGTATCTGGGCGCACCGCAACATCGAGGCGCGCATCAATTTCGCCCACCGCGCCAACCATGTCACCGCGCAGGTCGGCAAGGCGATCGCGGCGGCCTACTACGGCAGCCGCCCGAAATTCTCCTACATCGCGGGCTTCTCGAAGGGCGGCAACGCCGGGCTGTTCACGGCGCAGAAGTATCCGGAGGATTTCGACGGCGTGTTTTCGATGGCGCCGGTCGTGAATTACAATCCGAAGAACGCCGCGCATTTCCCGTGGATCGCGAAGGCCGTCTATCCGGACGGCAAGACGCCCCTGCTCTACAGCGACAAGGTCCCGCTGATCCACGGCGCCGTCACGAAGGCGTGCGACGCCATCGACGGCCTCAGCGACGGCATCATCGGCGATCCGCGCAAATGCGATTTCGATCCCGGCGTTCTGCTCTGCAAGGCGGGACAGTCGGAAGCGAAGAACGAATGCCTGAACGCCGCGCAGGTGGAAGCCGTCCGCAAGATCTACGCGAAGCCGACCACTGCTGACGGCACCGTCTATTTCGACTACCGCGTCGATCCTGGCTCGGAGCAGGAATGGCCGATCGCCATCCTCCCCGAACGCGGCAATCCGATAGAGCCGTTCGTGCTGACCGGCGCGGCGACCGGCCTCAAATACATGGCGACCCGCGACAATCCCGGCCCCGGCTACGACTGGATGGATTTCGACTATCCGGCCCGCAAGGCGGAGATCGACGAGATGTCGGAGATTCTCGATCCCGACAGCGTCGACCTCACCGCGTTCAAGGCGCGCGGCGGCAAGATCATCATCGTCCACGGCTGGGCGGATGCGTACATCTCCGCCGCCATGACCGTCGACTGGTTCGAGAAGATGCAGGCGTTCATGGGCGGACGGGCGCAGACGGACACGTTCGCGCAGCTCTATGTCGTGCCGGGCATCAGCCACGAAGGCGGCGGCCCTGCCCCGCATATCTTCGATGCGCTGACGCCGCTCGTCGACTGGGTCGAGAACGGCAAGGCGCCGGAACGGCTTCTGCTGTCAGACCCGGCGGATACCGTGCCGCTGCGCACGCGCCCGGCGTTCCCGTATCCCGCCTATGCGAAATACAGGGGCAAGGGCGATCCGAACGCGGCGGAGAGCTTCCGCCGCGCCGAATAGCGCCCTTCCCTATTTGCCCGCCGTCTTTTCGAAGCCGTCGCCGATGCGCGCACGCAGCGCCCGGCTGAGCGCGGTCGGCACGATGGAGCCGTGGTCCTCGCCCTCGGCGATGTAGAGGTCCGTCTTCACGCCGCGGTCCGCCGCGGCCTTCAGGCGCGAGACGACCTCGCGGCTGTCCGTCACCATCGGAATACGCTGCGTTTCCTCGAGGCCACCCGTCGCGACGAACAGGCTGACGGGCGGATCGCTTGCCTTGCGCGCGGCGATGAAGCGGCGCTCGTCCTCGAGGAGAGAGCGGTCGTTCCACCATACGGACGGGCTGAACGCCAGGTAGTTCTGGAACGCCTGCGGGCGATTGAACAGCGTGTAGAGCGTGAAGAACCCGCCGAACGAATGGCCGAGCAACGTCTGCCGTTTCCGGTCGACCGCATAGGCCTTCTCGACGGCCGGCTTCAGCTCGGTTTCGATGAACGACAGGAAATCCGCCGCGCCGCCGCCGCTGTCGGCCTCCAGCTGTCCGTCCGCGCCGTGCTTGGGCGAGGTCGCGCCCGGCGAATGGACGACATAGTCGTAGCCCCGCCGCTTCTCGTCGAACGGTCCCTCGATCGGATAGCCGATGCCGACGACGAGCGCGGCGGAAACGCCCGTGCGCTCCGGCCGCCGCCCCTGCAGGCGCAGCGCATCAGAAACCGTGCCGAAATTGGCGTTGCCGTCGAGCACGTAGACAACCGGCCAACCCTCGGCCGGAGGCGGCGACAGCGGCGGCGCGATCATGATGCGATAGGTGTGGCCCTTCGCCGAGGTCAGGTCCCACTGCACCGATTGCGGCGTGGAGACCGCCTTCGGCGCATCGCTGTAGAACGCCCCGATGCCGGGACGCTTGCAGGGATCGAGGCCGAGGTAGGCGTCATAGCGCACGGCTTCTTCCTCCAGCGCTTCTTGCAGCCAGGCGGGAAGCTTCGCCATCTCCCCGGCCATCTTCGCGTCGTAGGCCGCCTTTTCATCGGGCGGCAGCAGTCGCGCGCGCAGGCGGTAATGATAGCGCTGGTGCGGGACGCGCTTCACATAGCCCCATGCGTCGGGGACCGGCGGCTTCGGCTTGGGGCCGTTGTAGCTTCCGGTCGTGCAATGATGCCGCGCCACCAGCTCGTTGCTGAGCGCTTCGTAGAGCCACGTCGGCAGCGTGTTGACGTTGGCCGACAGCGCCGTGTTGTGCGCTTCCCGAAGCTCGGGCGGCAAGGCGTCGACACGGTCGCGGAGCGCGCTGCGCGCCTCGGGCGTCATGCGCACATACTCCCATGCCTCCGGCGCGGGGATGCCCTGCGCCGCGGCATGCGGCACGGAAAACGCGGCGGCGAGACAGGCGCCGAGCAGAAGCGATCTCATCGTCATCCCCGTCAGCGCCCGCAGACCTGCGGCAGCGTCCGCATCAGCGCCATCGTCTTTTCGAAGGCGGGGATCGCCGCCTTGTTCAGGTCCTCGCCGGCAAGGCTCGCATAGAGGCCGAACACGGATTCCTTCGAGGCGTCGTAGAAGATCACCGCGCGGGTCATGCCTTCCCGCATCTTGCCGTCGCGGCCCATGCCGCCGGGCAGCGCCACGGCATGGATCGAAGTGACGAGGTCCGGGCGGATGTGGCTGATGAGGCCGTTTTCGCCGGGCGCTTTCACGTCGGTGAAAGCGTCGGTCCGCTTGTTGCCGAGCAGCGCGGGCACCGGCCCCTCGAACTTCATGATCCAGCCCTTCTGGTCCATAATGAAGAAGGCCACCGGCCATTCGCTGAGCGAATCCCACACCGCCTTGAAGTGCGCGCCCGAAACGCCCGTCGCATGGTCAGCGGAAAGCCCCGAGGAGACGATCTCCTCGGCGAGGTTCATGTGCCGCCGCGCCACGAGCGGCGGCGCGCTCGGAAGCGAAGCGTAGAAGCTGCGCACGGCGGTCGCCTGCTCGGGCGTGGCGCACGTCGCCTGCGGCGTGGCCGCCGCGGCAGCGAGAGCGATGAGTACGGTCGTGATCATTGTTTGCCTTCCTGTGCCGAGACTGCGCCCCGAACGGCGTCGAGGAGCGCAAGGGTTTCGATGGTGAGTTTCTGTCCGCCCTTTTCGGGCCAGTAGCTGAGCTTGACGACCACCGTGCGGGTCGCCGGATCGACCGAAACGAACTGGCCGTGGATGCCGATCGCCTCGAAGCGGTCGGTGCCGAGCATCGTCCACCACTGGTAGCCGTAGCCGCGCGGTGCGCCGGGAATGACGGGGCCGCCGCCGAAGTGCCGCGTCGATTTCTCCACCCACGCCTTCGAGACGATCTGCTTGCCGTTCGCCCGGCCGCCGTCCAGCATCAGTTGGCCGATCCGCCCGAAGTCCCGGAGGGTGGCGTTGAAGCCGCTGCCGCCGAGCGCCAGCCCTTCGGGCGGAGAACGGTCGAGCTGCCAGTAGGCGGAGGCCTCCATGCCTGCGGGCTTCCAGAGGTATTTCTCCGTGAAGGCGGCGAGCGTCATGCCGCTCGCCCCCTCGACGACGCGCGCCAGCAGGCTGCTCGTTAGCGTTGAATAGTTGAAATGCGTGCCGGGCGCGTGGATGCGCGTGAGGCCGAGGCCCGTCACGTCGGAAAAGCCCGTGAAGTTCGCATAGGACGAGCGCCGCTTGATCCTGTCGAGCGTCGACTCCCCGTTCGGCACCTGCTCGGTGTAGCTGGTGCCGTCGCGCATCGTCAGCAGGTCCTCGATCGTGGCGCCCTCGAACGCCGTTCCCTTCAGCACGGGCGCGTATTTGTCGGCGGGCTCGCCGACCCCCCCGATCATGCCCTTGTCGAGCGCGATGCCGATGAGGATCGAGGTGATCGACTTCGCCACCGACCAGCTCGTGAAGCGCGAGTCCGGTCCCGAGCCGTTGCGGTAGCGTTCATCGACGATCGCGCCGTCCCGCAGCACCAGCAGCGCGTTCGTGTACGTGCGGTCAAGCGCGGCCTCGAACGGCGCTGCGCCGTCCGCGAAGCGCACCTCCGGCGAAAGCGCGCTCCGGCGTTCCGGCAGCTTCGCCGCCCGCCCCGCGGCAACGGGCGCCGAGGGGAAGAACGCGTCCATCGCGCGGAACGTCACGACATTGATGTCGGCATCGCCGACATGCGTGCGCGCCTCGGCCAGCGGCGACAGCGGCTGCGCCGCGGCGGCCCCCGCAAGCAACACCGCCACGCACGTCAACACCCCCTTGCGTATGATCATGAACCCCTCCCGATTTACAACGTATACGTTGTTTCTACCCGCCGGAGAACACCCGTTGCCTCCGTCACCACATTTCGTCACCGCGCTTTTTTTCAGCGCGCGCCCTGCCGCCGCTTGCCTCTGGGCGGCGCGGCTTCCTCCTCGCGTGCCCGCATCGCTTCCCGCACGGCATCGGCGGTCCGTTGCAGGTGAACCTCGATCAGTCGGCTAGCCCGCAGCGACTTGCGGCTGAGCGCCGCCTCGGCGATGGCCTCGTGCTCGTCGTGGACGTCGCGCCCTGCCGGACGGTTGGCGAGCGAGATCGCCCGGTAGCGCTCCGAATGCTGGTGCAGCATACGGCGCAGGCGAACGAGCCACGGCGACCCGCAGGCCGAAACGAGCGCTTCGTGGAACTGCGCGTTGGCGCGTTCCCACTGGGCGAGCACGCCCTCGTCGTTTTCGGAAAGCCGCGCTTCCAGCGACGACAGGGTCTCGTAGGCCTGGCGAACGCGCTCTTCCCACTCCGGGCCGCCGTGCTCGATGGACCGGACCACAGCCTCCGTCTCGATCAGCGTGCGGATCGCCATCGTGTCGTCGAGCTCTTCGATCGAGATCGGCGAGACCCAGAACCCGCGCTGCCCTTCCGCGTGCACCAGCGCGTCGCCGGTCAATCTCACCAGCGCCTCGCGCAGCGGGCTCATGCCGACGCCGTAGCGCTTGATCAGCATGTCCATGCGCAGCTTGGAGCCGGGCGCGAGGACGCCCGAAACGATATCGCGACGCAACTGCTGATAGGTGTGGTTGGCGATCGTCTTGGCGACCGCCACGTCTTCGTTCTGGTCAGGGTCTTCGGTCATCGGCGCATTCTAGAATGAACGGGATGCCGTTGGAAACCACCCCCGTGAAAGCAGCCGAGGGACGGGGAGCAGGGACCGATACGTTCGCACCGGTCCCCGCCTGCCCTGCCTAGAAGCGCTTGGTCAGCGTCAGCGAGACGGTGCGCCCGATGATCGTGGCGTTCGCCGTGTCGTAGGGCTCCGGCGCGTTGCCGGTCACGACGCGGCCCGTGTCGATGAAGGGCGGGTCCTCGTTGAAGATGTTGAGGGCGTTGAAGGTGAGCCCCGCATCCTTGAACGCGCCACCGAGGCCGCCGAGGTCGACGCCGAGCTGAAGGTCGAACGTCAGCCACGAGTCGATCTTGACCGGATCGGTGTTGGCGACGGGCGCGCCGGTCGAGGACGGCACGAAGCAGCCCGTCTCGCACTTGTAGCCGTCGGTGTAGTTCGCGGACACGACGAGCGAGACCGGCCCCTTGTTCCACGCGATACCCTGCCGCGACTTGAACTTCACCGGGTTGCCCATGCTCTCGTAGACGCCGAGCTTGTCGACGTAGCCGCTGCCCGGCGAGCCTTCCACCTTGTAGCTGGTGATCAGCGTGCCGTTGCCGAACAGCTCGAACCCGCCGAGCGAACCCGCGTCGAACGCGTAGTTCAGCGACAGGTCGAGGCCCTTCATCTTCAGGTTCGCGAGGTTGGTCTGCGTCGCGTAGATGATGGCGGCCACATCACCCGGCGCCCGGGTCGGCCCCGGTCCCGAAAGGCCGAGGAAGCGCGGATCGTTGAACAGTGAAGTCACCAGCGCCTCGGAGGGATCGAAGACGAGGTTGTTGATGTAGGGGCTGGTACCCGTCGCGAAGTAGTTCGCAAGGATGCCGCCGAGCGTGCCCGACGTGATGCGGACGAGCCGGTTCTCGATCTCGATGTTGAAATAGTTCGCGGCAAGCCGGAGACCGGGGACCGACGACGGCGTGAAATCGAAGCCGAGCGTCCATGTCTCGGCCGTCTCGGGATCGAGCGTCGGGCCGGCGCCTCCGGAGACGACCATGCCGGTGAACGTGCAGCTTCCGGTCGGCGAACCCGGCGTGCCGGTGAAGCCGTTCAGCTCGACGAGTGTCGTGTTGCACGGCGCCGTGTAGAAGGCGTTCGCATAGAAGATGGCGTTGCCGCCGGGCACCGGCTGCGCGCCGCTGTACTGGAAACGCATCGGCGGGGCGTGGAACGAGGTGCCCCAGCTTCCGCGGATGTTGAAACCGTCGAACGGTGCGTAGCGGAACCCGAACTTCGGGTCCGTCGTCGAGAATTCCTTGAGGCCGGTGCTGCTCGACGTCTCGTGGCGCACCGCGGCGGAGAACTCGAGCGCGGCGATGCCGGGCATCGCGTTCTCCTCGCCGACGATGGGGATCGAGGCCTCGGCGAACATCGAGAACACGTCCTGCTTCGTCGTGCCGTATTCGACCGTGTAGGGATTGATGCTGCGGTAGTTGAAATCGAGGAGACCGTTGATCTTCTCCTTGCGATAGTCGACGCCCGCCGCGAGCTTCAGCCCGCCGCCCGGCAGATCGACGAGCGTGCCGTCGAACTTGACCGTGCCCTGCACCACGTCCGAATTGAAGGTCAGGTCCTCGTAACCGATGAGTTGGCCGATCACTGCGGCCGAAAGCGGCTGCGTCGAATAAGGGTTCCACGTCTCGTAGCCGAGACCTGCGCAGAACGTCTGCTGCGGCGTCGTCGGCATGGCGATCGGCCCCATCAGCGAGCAGACGATTGAGCTCGGTGCGAACGCGCCGCTGGGCAGCCGTTCGCCGACGTTCGAATCGCGCAACATGGTGCTTTGGCGACCTTGCTTCTCGCGGCTGTACGACAGGGTGGCATCCGCCTGCCAGTCGCCGAACATCTCGATGCGGACGCCGCCATCGAGCGCGAGGCTCTTCACGCGCACATCGCGCGTCAGCGGCACGTCGTCGATCAGCACGCCGAAGTTGTTCGAAACACCGGTGATATAGGCCGGGTTCGTCGTCGGTACGGCGCCGTAGAACGGCGCGAAACCCGTGTTGTAGCTACCCTTGCGATCCGTGTAGCGGGCGCCGCCGTGGAGCGAGACCTTGTCGCTGATCTCCTGATCGAACGACAGGAACAGGCTGTGCCGTCGCATTTCCGGGATGATGTCGAATCCGGCCCACGGATCGAAGCTGTTGCCGAAACCGCCGGTTGCCGGCGTCAGGTCGGCGATGGTGAGGCCGGCCCCCGATCCGTTCGGAACCGTGTAGGCGACGGCACCGTTGAAGGCCGCGTTGCCCGAGAAGATGTTGGCGGCGCTGCCCGCGCGGCTCGTGTAGATTGGCCAGTTGACACCGCCGCGATCCGAGAGGTCGCCGCCGTTGAAGCCGCGCTTCGAGGCCAGCACGTTCTCGCGCTTGTTGTATTCGTAGCCGAGCACGAGGTTGCCGCTGTCCCACGCGTTGCCCCAGACGAGGCTGCCCTGATACTCGGTGCCGCCACCCTCGGTCGTCGTGCCGACACGGGCCAGCGCATGGAGGCCGTCCACCTTGCGCTTCAGGATGATGTTGACGACGCCGCCGACCGCGTCCGAGCCGTAGACGGCCGAAGCGCCGTCCTGAAGAATCTCGATGCGCTCGATCGCGGCGACGGGAATGTTCGAGATGTCGACGAAGTC
>JACFNY010000032.1 GCA_019454625.1 Sphingomonadaceae bacterium | reverse complement strand
ATCGCCGACGAGACGGCGTCCGCGCGGCACATCCCGCGCGATCCCGTGCGCGCCGGCGACCTGACGCAGGCCGAGCTCGACAAGGGGCAGGCCGACCCCGCCCACCGCCTCGTCCTCCAGAAGGGGCCGGAGCAGCAGCGCCGCACCAAGGGGCCGCGCTATACGCCCGTGTCGAAGCGGCAGGACAAGCCGGACGGCATCGCGTGGATCGTCCGCAACCATCCGGAGATCACCGACGCGCAGATCTCGCGCATCATCGGCACGACCAAGACGACGATCTCGGCGATCCGCGACAAGACGCACTGGAACATCCAGAACATCACGCCGAAGGACCCGGTGACGCTCGGCCTCTGCTCGCAGCGCGAACTCGATGCGCTCGTCGCGCTCGCCGCGAAGAAGGCGGGCATCGAGCGCGTCGACGTGACCTTCGATCATGATCGCGACGAGCTTCTGGAAGAGCTCCGCAAGGAGCGCGCCGAGGCCGCCCGCGCCGCGCAGGACGCGCTGGACGAAGCCGATCAGGACTGACGTTTCCGTGAGGTCGATGCGGCGTGCCGCGGGGCCTAAGCCGGTGCGGTCATGACGACAGGCACCACAGGCGGCACCGCTGCCGGCTCCATCGGCGACGCATCGCTCGCGGACCACGCGTTCCCGCCCGACGAGGGCGAGGAGCGGCGCGGGCTGTTCTATCCGCTCGGCCGCTGGGTGCCGCCCGCGGGCAAGCTGCACGAGGTCGCGCCGGGCGTGTTCTGGCTGCGGATGCCGCTGCCGATGAGCCTCGACCACATCAACCTCTGGGTGCTGGACGACGGGGACGGCTGGGCGATCGTCGACACGGGGCTCAACACCGCGGACGGCAAGGCGGTGTGGCGCGACCTGCTCGCCGGGCCGCTTGCGGGCAGGCCGGTCCGCCGCGTCATCGTCACGCACTATCATCCCGACCATCTCGGGCTCGCCGGCTGGCTCACCTACAAGACCGGCGCGCCGCTGGTGATGGCGCGCACCGAATATCTGATGGCGCGGATGCTGGCGCTCGACGTCGCGGAAGCGCCGCCGGAGCAGGTGCTGGATTTCTACCGCGCGGCGGGCTGGTCGGAGGCGTCGCTGGAGGCGCTGCGCACGCGCGGCTGGGGCCGCTTCGCGAGCGCGGTGTCGCGCCTGCCCCCGAGCTTCCTGCGCCTTGCCGAGGGCGACGTGCTGCGCATCGGCGGCCGGGCGTGGCGGGTGGTCGTCGGGCGCGGCCACACGCCCGAGCACGCCTGCCTCGTCACCGACGACGACGGGCTGATGCTGGCGGGCGACCAGGTGCTGCCGCGCATCACCTCCAACGTCTCGGTCTATCCGACCGAGCCCGAGGCCGATCCGCTCGGCGACTGGCTCGCCAGCATCGAGAAGCTGCGCGCGCTCGACCACGATCTCTACGTGCTGCCCGCGCACAACGAGCCGTTCCGGGGGCTGCACGCGCGCCTCAACCAGCTGGAGGCCGATCATCACCGCAAGCTCGACGCGCTGGAGGCGTTCGTCGCTGTCCCGAAGCGCGCATACGACTGCTTCGAGGTGCTGTTCCGCCGCCCGATCGGCGACGACGAGATCATGATGGCGACGGGCGAGACGCTGGCGCACCTGCATTACCTCGAGCGGCGCGGCCGGGCCGCGCGCACGCGGACGGACGGCGTGGACTGGTATCGTGCGGCCTGAGGTGAAGGCTGTCCTCTGGGATTTCGGTGGGGTCATCACCTCGTCGCCGTTCGAGGCGTTCAACCGCTACGAGGCCGGGCGCGGCCTGCCGAAGGACACGATCCGGCGCGTCAACGCCGCGAACCCGGACGGCAACGCCTGGGCGCGGCTCGAACGCAGCGAGATCGACGCCGATGCCTTCGACGCGCTGTTCGCCGAAGAAGCCGCGGCGCTCGGGCACCGGATCGCGGGGCGCGACGTGCTCAGCCTGCTCGCGGGCGACATCCGCCCGGCGATGGTCGCGGCGCTCGACACGCTGAAGGCGGCGGGCCTCAGGATCGGCTGCATCACCAACAACGCCAAGGTCGGGCGCGGCGCGGGCATGAGCGCCGACGCCGAAAAGGCGCGCGCGGTGGAGGACATCCTCGCCCGCTTCGAGCATGTCATCGAAAGCGCCAAGGTCGGCGTCCGCAAGCCCGATCCGCGCATCTACCGCATGATGTGCGACGCGCTCGGCGTGGCGCCGGAGGCGTGCGTGTACCTCGACGACCTCGGCATCAACTGCAAGCCCGCCGCCGCGATGGGCATGGCGGCGATCAAGGTGACGGACGAGGCTCAGGCGCTCGCCGACCTCGCGCGGCTCACCGGCCTCCAATTCCCGGGATTTTCAGCGAAAGTTCAGACACGGGCGCTATAGTCGCGCGAAACGCATTGCGGGAGAGACGGATGCCGGGTGGCGCGGACTGGATGCAGACCTACGGACACCCCGTGCCGTGGGACCTCGCGCTGGAGCCGATGCCCGTGCACAGGCTGATCGAGGATGCCGCCGCGCGCACGCCGGACGCCGCCTGCATCGACTTCCTCGGGCGCATCTACACCTATGCCGAGATCGCCGGGGCGGTGGACAAGGCCGCGCGGGGCTTCCAGATCCTCGGCGTGCGGCGCGGCATCAAGGTCGGGCTCTTCCTGCCGAACTGCCCGCAGTACGTGATCGCCTACTATGCGATCATGAAGGCGGGCGGCACGGCGGTGAACTTCTCGCCGCTCTACACGGCGGACGAACTTCGCCACCAGGTGGAGGACAGCGAGACGGACATCATGGTCTGCCTCGACGTCGCGCAGCTTTACCCGACGATCGCGGAGGTGCTGGAAAGCTCCCGCCTGCGCTGCCTCGTCGTCGGCTCGCTCGCGGACGTGCTGCCCGCCGGCAAGGCGCTGCTCTACCGCATGTTCAAACGCCGCGAGCGTTCGAAGGTGAAGGCGGACCTGCGGCACATCCGCTTCCCGAGCCTGCTGGAGAACGACGGGCTGGAGGACGCGCCCGAGATCGACGTCCACGGCGACATCGCGCTCCTGCAATACACCGGCGGCACCACGGGCACGCCGAAGGGCGCCGTCCTCACCCACGCCAACCTCTCGATCAACGCGCAGCAGGTGCAGGCGATCGACCCCGAGCCGGACGTCGAGGACCGCATCCTCGGCGCGCTGCCGCTGTTCCACGTGTTCGCGAACACCTGCGTCCTCAACCGCACCGTGCTGCGCGGCGGCGAGATGGTGCTGCTGCCGAAGTTCGAGCTGGGCCTCGCGCTGGAGACGATCCAGCGCCGCCGCATCACCGCGCTGCCGGGCGTGCCGACCATGTACCAGGCGTTCCTCGACAGCCCGAAGATCGCCAGGTTCGATCTCACCTCGATCCGCGCCTGCATCTCGGGCGGCGCGCCGATGCCCGCCGAGCTGAAGGCCCGGTTCGAGGCGAAGACGCAGGCGAAGGTGGTGGAGGGCTACGGCCTCACCGAAAGCTCCGGCGTCGTCTCGGTGAACCCCTACGAGACGGGCGGCAAGCCCGGCTCGATCGGTCAGCCGATCCCCGGCACGCGCATCGTCATCGTCGACAAGGAGGACCCGTCGAAGCCCGCCCCGGACGGCGAGCCGGGCGAGATCACCGTGGCGGGCCCGCAGATCATGCGCGGCTACTGGAAGAAGGACGAGGCCACGAAGGAGGCCTTCATCGACGGGCGGCTGCGCACGGGCGATGTCGGCTACATCGACGCGGACGGCTACGTCTACGTCGTCGACCGGCTGAAGGACATGATCGTCGTCGGCGGCTTCAAGGCGTTCCCGAGCCAGCTCGAAGCCGTGCTCTACAAGAACGACGCGGTCAAGGAAGCCATCGTCATCGGCGTGCCCGACCCGTATCTCGGCGAGCGGCCGAAGGCGTTCGTGACGTTGCAGCCGGGCGCCGACGCGACGGAGAAGGCGCTGCTCGATTATCTCAACGCCCACGTCGGCAAGCACGAGCGCGCCGTCGCCGTCGAGATCCGCGAAACCCTGCCCAAGACGATGATCGGCAAGCTTTCCAGAAAGGAACTGGTCGCCGAGGCGCGCGCCCGCTACGACGCGACACGACTGGCAAGCTGAAAAGGGCAAACATGTCGCGCACGCTCTACGGGTACTGGCGCTCGTCGGCGTCCTACCGGGTCCGCATCGCGCTGAACCTCAAGGGCCTCGACTACGAGAGCAAGGGCATCGACCTGCGCACGGGCGCACAAGGCGGCGTCGGCTTCAAGCTGCTGAACCCGCAGGGCTTTGTGCCCTACTTCATCGACGGCGACGTCGGCCTCAACCAGAGCCTCGCCATTATCGAATACCTCGACGAGACCTGTCCCGAGCCGCCGCTCCTCGATCCCGATCCGGTGAGGCGCGCGCGCATCCGCGCCGCGGCGCAGATCATCGCGTGCGACATCCACCCGATCAACAACCTGCGCGTGCTGAAATACCTGAAAGCGAGCATGGGTCAGGCGCAGGAGGCGATCGACGACTGGTATCGCCACTGGATCGACGAAGGCTTCCAGCCGCTCGAGGAGATCGCCGAAGGGTCGGCGGGGCCGTATCTGTTCGGGGACCGGGTGACGCTCGCCGACGTCTGCCTCGCGCCGCAGATGTACAACGCGCGCCGCCTGCGCAGCGACCTTTCGCGCTTCCCCTCGCTCGTCGAGATCGACAAGGCCTTGATGAAGCTGCCGGCGTTTCTTAACGCTCGCCCCGAGGCGCAACCGGACGCGGATAGCTGAGCATGGCATACTGGCTGGTGAAGACCGAGCCCACCAAGTGGAGCTGGGACGATCAGGTGAAGGCGAAGCGCACGCACTGGAACGGCGTGCGCAACGCGCAGGCGCTCGGCAACATGCGCGCGATGAAGAAAGGCGACCTCGTGTTCTTCTACCACTCGGTGGAGGGCAAGGAGATCGTCGGCATCACGAAGGTCGCGCGCGAATTCTACCCCGATCCCGAGGACGAGAAGTCCGGGCTGGTCGACCTCGAAGCGGTGAAGCCGCTGCGGACGCCGGTGACGCTCGCCGCGCTGAAGGCCGACGAGCGCCTGAAGGACCTCGCGCTCATCCGCCAGTCGCGGCTTTCGGTGATGCCGATCGACGAGACGGCGTGGAGCATCATCTCGAAGATGGGCGGCATCTGATGCTCCTCTCCCGCTTGCGGGAGAGGATGCGGAGCGTTGGCCGAAGGCCGTAGGCGGAGTTGGTGAGGGCCCTCACCCTCCCACGCGCTGACGCGCGCGGGTCCCTCCCTCTCCCGCAGGCGGGAGAGGGGATACGCACTCACCGCGCCGGTGCGTTCCTGTAGTCGAGCGGCGGGGTGCGGTCGCCGACGAGGGAACGGTAGACGAAATCGGGGCCGCGACGCTGCGCGAACTCCTCTTTCGCTGCCGTGATCAGCTCCGGCTTTCGGAGCAGGTCGATCGCGGTCAGCGCCAGCACCTTCGCGGCGTTCTGCATCCCCTTCATGCCGATCGACATGCCGCCCGCGGCGACCGCCTGCCAGCTGTGCGCGGGCGTGCCGGGCACCCATGTCGCGGTGGAGAAGCCCGCCGTGGGCACCGTCCACGAGACGTCGCCGACGTCGGTCGATCCCGCGCCGTGATTTTCCTTCATGGGCTGCACGAGCGCGGCGTCGGCGAGCTTCGCCTTCGTCTGGCCGAGCGTCGGGATGATCTTCTGCGCGAACGCGGTTTCCTCGGGCGTGTAGAGGATACCGCCGACTTCGCCGAGCTTCGCATGGACGAGCGTTTGCAGCGTGCGGTTGGGGAGCAGCGGCAGCGCGCCGTGGATCACCTCGTAATCGACCGTGGTGCCGGTGCCCATCGCGGCGCCCTCGGCCGCCTTCACCAGCCGCTCGAACGTCTCGCGCACCACCTCCGCGTCCGGGTTGCGCACATAGTAGAAGGATTCGGCGAAGTCCGGCACCACGTTCGGCGCGTTGCCGCCCGCCGTGATGATGTAGTGCATCCGCGATTCCTCGGGCATGTGCTCGTGCATCATGTTCGCCATCATGTTCATGGCCTCGACGCCGTCGAGCGCCGAGCGGCCGCGCTCCGGCGCGCCCGCGGCGTGCGCCGAGATGCCGCGGAAGCGGAACTTGGCGGACTTGTTGCTGTTCGAGGTCGCGATGTCGGCGCTGTTCTCGCTGCCCGGATGCCAGTGCAGCGCGATGTCGACGTCGCCGAACAGGCCGTCCCGCACCATGTAGACCTTGCCCGCGCCGCCTTCCTCGGCGGGTGTGCCGTAGAAGCGGATCGTGCCCTTGGTGCCGGTCGCCTTCATCCAGTCCCTGACCGCGATGGCGGCGGAGGCGGAGGCGACGCCGAACAGGTGATGCCCGCAACCGTGCCCGGCGGAGGCATCGGCACGGACGGTCTTGGCGGGATCGGCGGTCTGGCTGAGGCCGGGCAGCGCGTCGAACTCGCCGATGATGCCGATCACGGGGCCGGGGCCGCTCGTCCAGCTTGCCGTGAATGCCGTAGGCGCATTGGCGACGCCCGCCTTCACGTCGAAGCCCGCGTCCTTCAGCCGCTTTTGCAGCAGCGCCGACGAGCGCGTCTCCTGATAGCCCACCTCGGCAAAGGTCCAGATCGCTTTCGCGGCGGCTTCGTTGGCGGCGCGGTCGGCGTCGATGCGGGCGAGCGCGGCATTGGTGTCGGCGGCGGCTGGTACGGCGGCCAGCGCGGCAGACGCGAGCAGCGCGGCGGCAAGGATCGGTTTCAGCATGATTCCCCTTTTCGCTTGGTGGCGAGACCATAATCGACTGGCCGGGCAGCGCCAGTGTTGACCGGCGGCAAAGAGCGGCCTAGCCGCTCGCAGCATGTATTTCGTCTCCGACAACGCCGCTGCCGCCTGCCCCGAGGTGATCGAGGCCGTCCTCGCCGCCAACAGCGGCGTCGAGGGCACATACGACGACGATACGCTGACGCGGCGCCTCGACGGCGGGTTCGGCGATTTTTTCGGGCCCGAATGCCGCGTGGTCGCCGTGGGGTCGGGAACGGCGGCGAACTGCCTCGGCCTTGCCGCGATGGTGCCGCCGTGGGGCGCGGTCGTCTGCCACCGCGAGGCCCACATCCAGGTCGACGAGGCGGGGGCGCCCGCGTTCTTCAGCGGCGGCGCGGCGCTGCTGCTCGCGGAAGGCGAAGCCGCGAAGCTGACGGTGGATGCCGTGCGCGCGGCGGTGGCGGGGATGCGCGGCGACGTGCACCAGGTTCAGCCGTCCGTGCTCTCGATGACGCAGGCGACCGAGTACGGCTGCGTCTACACGCCCGAAGAGGTCGCGGCGCTCGGCGACGAGGCGAAACAGCGCGGCTGGCGCCTGCACATGGACGGTGCGCGCTTCGCGAACGCGCTCGTGCACCTCGGCTGCGCGCCCGCCGACATCACGTGGCGTGCGGGGGTCGCCATGCTGAGCTTCGGCTTCATCAAGAACGGCGGCATGTCGGCGGAGGCGATCGTCGTGTTCGATCCCGCGCTCGCCGAGACATTGCCGCACCGGAAGAAATGCGCCGGGCAGATGCCCTCGAAGGGGCGCTATGCCGCCGCGCAGTTGCTCGCGATGATCGAGACCGGCGCGTGGGAACGCAATGCGCGCGCCGCGAACGCCGCCGCCGCCCGCATCGGCGCCGCGGCCGGCGGCAGGCTGATCCATCCCGTGCAGGCGAACGAGGTGTTCGTGCGCGCATCGCCGGAGGAATCCGCGGCGCTGCGCGCGCAGGGCTTCGGCTTCTACGACTGGGCGGAGGGCGAGATCCGGCTGGTGACGGCGTGGGACACGCCCGAGGCGCACGTAGAGGCGCTCGCCGCCGCGCTCGCTGCGCTGTGACGCGGCCGACGCTCTCGCGTATCGTCCTGCCGTTCGCGGCGGTCACGCTGATCTGGGGCACGACCTGGTACGTGATCAAGACGCAGCTCGGCGTCGTGCCGCCGCAATGGTCGGTGACGTACCGGTTCATGACGGCAAGCCTGCTGATGTTCGCGGCCTGCCTCGTCATGCGGCGGAACCTGCGGTTCCCGCTGTCCGCGCACGGCTTCTTCCTCGCGCTCGGCCTGTTCCAGTTTGCGGGCAATTTCAATTTCGTCTACCAGGCGAGCCGCAGCATCACCTCGGGGCTCATCGCGGTCGTGTTTGCGCTGCTGGTGGTGCCGAACGCCCTGTTCGCGCGCCTGTTCCTGAAGCAGCCGATCAGCGGCCGTTTCCTGATCGGGGCGGCGCTCGGCATCGTCGGCGTCGCGCTGCTGTTCGAGCGGGAGCTGACCGAGACGGGGTGGAGCGGCGCGTTCATCACCGGCCTGATGCTCACCGGCTGCGCCGTCATCCTCGCCTCGGTTTCGAACGTCATGCAGGGGACCGAGCGCGCCCGCACCTATGACATGTTCGGGATGCTCGCCTTCGCGATGTTCTACGGCGCGCTCATCGACGCAGGGATCGCGTGGGCGACGAGCGGTCCGCCGGTCGTCGCGTGGACGCCCCTCTATCTCGGCGGCGTCTTCTATCTCGCCGCCATTGCCTCGGCGCTGGCCTTCGTGCTCTATTTCAACGTCATCCGCGTCGTCGGACCGGCATGGGCCGCCTATTCGAGCGTGCTCATCCCGTTCATCGCCATGACGATCTCGACGCTGCTCGAAGGCTACCGCTGGACGCCGCTCGCGGCGCTCGGCGCGGTGCTGACGGTGGCGGGCCTCGTCATCGCCCTCAAGGCGCGCGGCGTGCCCGCGGGAACCGCCGCGGCGGGCGGCACCACGGGGCGCAGCTAACCGGTCTGCGACGGGTCCGTAAGCGGCCCGGCAAGCTCGCGGGCGCTCGGCAGGCGGAGGTCCGGTTGCACGCCGGTCTGGCGCTCGACCATGCGGTGCACGCGCGGCGGTTCCTCGCCCTTGTGCAGCGCGCGCAGGCGGTGGGCGTTGTCCGCGTCCGCATTCGTGCGCCGCTGGTTGTGGCGGATGTAATCGAGCCATGTCGGCACGTGGTAGCGCTCGACCCAGAGCTCGGGATCGCCGAGATCGCGCAGCAGCGTCCAGTGCCGGGCGCCGTCGCGGATGCGGATGCGCCGCCGCTCGCTCATCACGGCGAGGAAGGTGCGGATGCTCGCCTCCGGGATGCGATACTCGATCGTCACCACGACCGGGCCGGTGCGGGGCTCCACGGGGACCGCGACTTCGGGCTCGGTCCAGCGCGCGATGGGATCGAGATCGAGGTCCGTCACCTCGGGGAGCGGGCGCGCCCGGCCGATCAGGAGCCCGAGCAGCAACAGCGCCGCCGAGACCATCAGCGACGTGCGGACGCCCCCGATTCCGGCGAGTTCGCCGAACACCCAGCTGCCGATCGCCATGCCGCCGAACGCCCACATCTGGTAGAGCGCGAGCGCGCGCGCCACGACCCAGCGCGGCGCCGACATCTGCACCGTGACGTTGAACGTGGACAGCGCGAGCACCCATCCGCCGCCGGCGAGGAAAAGCCCGATCATGGTGAGCGGCATCGCCGGGCTGAACGCGGTGACAAGCGTTCCGGCGGCGAACGCCGCGATGGCGATCCGCACGATCCATTCGCTCGAACGGGTGCGGCGCAGACGCCCGCTCGAAAGCGCGCCGCCGATCGCGCCGACGCCGAAGGCGCCGAGCAGAAGGCCGTAGGTGAAGGCGCCGCCGGAAATCAGGTGGCGGGCGACGATGGGCATCAGCGCGGGAACCGCGCTCGCCGCAATGCCGAACACCGCCGCGCGCAGCAGCACGGTCCGCAGCGTCGGCGACATGGCGACGTAGCGGATGCCGGCGGACATGCCGTCGACGAGGCCTTCGCGCGGCAGCGTTTGCGGCGGGCGCTCGGGCCGCCAGCGGGCGAGCACGGCGATGAGGCCGATGTAGCTGACCGCGTTCACGGCGAACGCCGCCGCCGCGCCCGCTGCCGCGACGATGGCGCCGCCGATCGCCGGGCCAAGGCTGCGCGCCGTGTTGAAGTTCATCGAATTGTAGGCGACCGCGCCGGGAAGCGCGGCGCGCGGCACCATGTCGCCGACGGAGGCCTGCCACGCCGGGCCGTTCAGCGCCGTGCCGCAGCCGATGAGGAAGGTGAAGGCGAGCAGCAGCCACGGCGTGATGAGACCCGCCCACGTGCAGACGGCAAGCCCCACGGACACGGCGAGCATGAAGCCCTGCGCCGTCAGCATCACCAGCCGCCGGTCGCGGTTGTCGGCGATGGCGCCGGCGGCGAGCGACAGCAGCATGATCGGCAGCGTCACCGAAGACTGCACGAGCGCGACGAGCGCGGGCGAGGTGGTGAGCGTCGTCATCATCCACGACGCGCCGACCGACTGGATCATGCCGCCGAAATTGGAAACCATGCTGGCGATCCACACCGTCCTGTAGATGGGGACGGCGAAGGGTCGCGTGGCGGAGGGATCGTCGAGGGTGTCGGGCATGGTCTGCGCACGGCCACTATGGACGCCGTGGGCAGGGCCGGGCAAGCCTCGCCGTGCGCGGTCAGGCGGCGGTGGAGCGCGCGAGATCCCGGCAGATGCGCCAGAGCTTCTCGGGCGTGGCGGGCATGTCGACGTGCGTGCCGTCCAGCGCGTCGACGACGGCGTTCATGATGGAGGGCATGGCGCCGATCGTGCCGGCCTCGCCGCAGCCCTTGGCGCCGAGCGGGTTGTTGGGGTTCGGCACCGGGCGCGAGGCGAAGGCGATGCCGCGCGGCATGTCGTCGGCGCGGGGGATGCCGTAGTCCATGAAGCTGCCGGTGAGGAGCTGCGCGCTCTCGTCGTAGACGACGGTTTCGAGGAGCGCCTGCCCGAGCCCCTGCGCGATGCCGCCGTGCACCTGGCCCTCGACGAGCAGCGGGTTCACCAGCGTGCCGAAATCGTCGACGATGCCGTAGCGGGCGACGCGAACCGTGCCCGTGTCGGGGTGGATTTCCACCTCGGCGACGTGGCAGCCGTTCGGGAATGTCGGCGTCGGCTTCTCCTTCGCATAGCGGGCGCGCGTGTCGAGCGCCTGCGGGTGGCGCTGCGAAAGCTCGGGCCAGCTCAGCGTGCGGTTGCTGCCGCGCGCGCGGAACAGGCCGTCGCCGAAATCGACGTCCTCGCCGAGATCGGCGCGGGCCAGCGCCAGCCCCTTGTCGATGATGCTCGCGGCGGCCTCGATCAGCGCGCCGCCGCCCCACACCATCGACCGCGAGCCGCCGGTGCCGCGGCCGACCTCCAGCCGTGCGGTGTCGCCCTGCACGATCCTCACTTTCTCGATGGTGACGCCCAGCCGCTCGGCGAGCACCTGCGCGTAAGAGGTTTCGTGTCCCTGCCCGTTGGACTGCGTGCCGACCGCCGCCTCGATGGTTCCGTCGTCGAGGAAGCGCACGTCCGCGAACTCGTCGAGGTCGCCGCCGCCCGCGATCTCCACGTAGCAGGCGATGCCGCGGCCGTAGCGCAGGCCGCGCGCTTCGGCCGCGGCGCGGCGGGCGGGAAACCCGGCCCAGTCGGCCTTTTCGAGCGCGGCGTCGAGCAGCGCCGGGAAGTTGCCGACGTCGAAGGTGAGCCCGAGGCCGTTGGCGTGCGGGAGTTCGTCCGGGCGCAGCAGGTTGCGGCGGCGCAGGTCGCCCGCGTCGCGGCCCGTCTCGCGCGCCGCCGTCTCGACCAGCCGCTCGACGATGTAGGTCGCCTCGGGACGGCCCGCGCCGCGATAGGCGTCGACCGGCGCGGTGTTGGTGACGACGCCGCACACGTGGTTGTGCATCGCCGGGATGCGGTAGACGCCGCCCATGATGCGCCCGCCCGCCATCGTCTGGATCGCCGGGCCGAACTGCGCCTGATAGGCGCCGAGGTCGGCCCGGCTTTCAACGGCGAGCGCGAGGAAATTGCCGTCCGCGTCCAGCGCCAGCGCGGCCTCCGATACCACGGCGCGGCCGTGCGAATCGGTCTGGAAGGCATCGGACCGCTCGCCGGTCCATTTCACCGGCCGCTGCAAATGCTGCGCGGCATGGAGGACGAGCGCGTACTCGGGATAGAGGAAAACCTTCATGCCGAAGCCGCCGCCGACATCGCCGGTGATGACGCGCAGGCGCTCGGGCGGGCATTTCAGGATCTTGCGGCTGAGGTCGCGGTGCATACCGGCGACGCCCTGGCTGCCGACGGTGAGCGTCAGGCCGCTTTCTGACCATTCGCCCAGCGCCGCGCGCACCTCCATCGAGGTCGGCGCGATGCGGTTCTGCACGAGGCGCAGGCGCGTGACGTGCGCGGCTGAGGCGATGGCGGCACGCGCGGCCTCCGCGTCGCCGGCCTGCCAGTCGAACACGATGTTGCCGGGGGCTTCGGGCCAGATCGCGGGTGCACCGGGCGCGAGCGCGGCGTCGAGGTGGGCGGCGGCGGGCAGGTCCTCGTAGTCGACGACG
>JACFNY010000031.1:5483-12479 GCA_019454625.1 Sphingomonadaceae bacterium | reverse complement strand
TGTCGCCGTAGGCCTCGATCAGCGCCGCGTGGAGGCAGGGCGGGCGCGGCCAGCCGATGACGAGCCGCCGCAGCGCCCACAATATCGTCTGGCTGTCGGGCGGCAGGTTCAGCCACGGCCCGCCGTGGAACTCGGCTGTTTCGACAATCGTCGCCATGATGCGATCCTCGTTGCGATAAAAATGATAATCATTCGCAATAAGGAGTCTGTCAATGGCTTTGCGTCGGGTGGCTCTGCGGCAGGGGGAGGAGCGCGGCTGCGCCCCTCCCGCCCGGAATCATTCCTCCCAGAGGAACTTGTAGACGAAGCCGGCGACGAGGCCGCCGACGATCGGATAGACCCAGAAGAACCAGAGCTGCTGGAGGGCGATGCCGCCCTCGATGAGCGCCGGGCCGGTGGAGCGCGCCGGGTTCACCGACGTGTTCGTCACCGGGATGCTGATGAGGTGGATGAGCGTCAGCGCAAGGCCGATGGCGATGGGCGCGAATCCCGGCGAGGCGCGCTTCGCCGTCGCGCCGAGGATGATGATCAGGAAGCCGAAGGTCATCACGATCTCGGTCCACAGCGCCGCGGTCATCGAGTAGCCGCCCGGCGAATGCTCGCCGTAGCCGTTGGAGGCAATACCGCCCGCGTAGCCCGCCTGCCCGCTCGCGATCGTGTAGATCAGCAGCGCCGCGAGGATGGCGCCGACCACCTGCGCCACGATGTAGCCGGGGGCTTCCTGCCACTTGAAGCGTCCGCCCGCGGCGAGGCCGAGCGTGACGGCGGGATTGAAGTGGCCGCCGGAGATCGGGCCGAGCGCGAAGGCGGCGGTGAGCACGGTGAGACCGAACGCCAACGCGACACCGGCGAGGCCGATGCCGACCTCCGGGAATTTCGCGGCGAGCACGGCGCTGCCGCAACCGCCGAGGACGAGCCAGAAGGTGCCGAAGAGTTCCGCTGTCAGTTTCTTGAGATCGAACATGCTATCGCTCCCCTGAAGAGCCGCATCGCGTGCGGCGGCCCTCCCATAACACATTCGGAAGCCTTGGAGAATCAGCGCGGCGCGGCGGCGCGGCGGAGCCTGTCGTTGATCGCGGCGCCGAGGCCTTCGGGCGGAACGGGCGCGACGGCGATGGCGCGCGCGCCGCCGGCGTCGGCGGCGTGCAGGCAGTCGAACAGGCGCGCGGCGGCCTCGACCGGGTCGCCCGCCGGGGAGAGGCTGACGTCGCCCGCGACCGGGCCGAAGCCGATCAGGAACTCGCCCTCGCGCGCGCTTTCCGCTTCGAGACGGAGCGGCTTCGAGGGCGCGTAGTGGCTCTCCATCATGCCCGGCGCCTCGATGCTGCCGCCCGCGAGCGCGACCGGCGCGAAGGCCTCCAGCGCCTCGCGCGGGACGCCGCCGGGGCGCAGCAGGCGGAGGCGGTCGCCATCCACGGCGACGATCGTCGATTCGATGCCGCCCCTGCACGCGCCGCCGTCGATGACGAGCGGGATGCGGCCGCCGAGGGTTTTGAGGACGTGTACGGCGCGCGTCGCGCTGATCTGCCCGGAGGCGTTGGCGGACGGCGCGGCGAGCGGGCGCCCGAGCGCGGCGATCAGGGCTTGCGGCACCGGGTGATCGGGGCAGCGCACGGCGAGCGTCGAGAGCCCGGCGGTGACGATGGCGGCGACCGTGCTTTCGGGGCGCTTCGGCAGGACGAGCGTCAGCGGCCCCGGCCAGAACGCGTCGATCAGGCGGCGGGCGAGCGGCGTCACCTCCACGTGCGCCGCCGCCATGTCGACGCCGCTCACGTGCGCGATCAGCGGATTGAAGGATGGGCGGCCCTTGGCGGCATAGATGCGGGCGACGGCTTCGGCGTTCGTGGCATCGGCGGCGAGGCCGTAGACGGTCTCGGTGGGGAGGGCGACGACCTCGCCGGCGCGCAGCAGCGCGGCGGCGCACGCGAGGCCCGCGGTGTCCGGCAGCGCGGTTTCAGTGCCGAAAAGATCAGGTTGCCCGCTCACAGCCCCCCGCTATACCCGCGCCGTTTCCTCTCACAAGCGAGAGCTGGCCGCCCGATGACCTACCCCGCCCCCCTCGCCGAGCAGCGCTTCGTGCTCGAAACTATCGCTGACCTGCCCGGCCTCGCGCGGCTGCCGCGCTTCGAGGCCGCGACGCCGGACCTCGCGGATGCCATCCTCGAAGAGGCGGGCAAACTCTCCGCAGGCGTATTCGCGCCGATCAACCGTATCGGCGACACGGAAGGCGCGAGGCTCGCCAACGGCGCGGTGACGCTGCCCGCGGGCTTTCGCGAGGCCTATGCGGCCTATGTTGAGGGCGGCTGGATGACGCTCGGCGCCGATCCGGCCTACGGCGGGCAGGGCCTGCCGTTCGCGCTGGCGACCGCCGTGCAGGAGCAGCTGACCAGCGCCAACATGGCGCTGTCGCTCTGCCCGATGCTGTCGCAGGGCGCGATCGAGGCGCTGACGGCGCACGGCACCGAGGACCAGAAGCAGACCTACCTCACCAAGATCATCTCGGGCGAATGGACCGGCACGATGAACCTCACCGAGCCGCAGGCGGGCTCGGACGTCGGCGCGCTCCGCACCACCGCGACGCCCGCGCCGGACGGCACGTGGCGCATCAAGGGCTCGAAGATCTTCATCACGTGGGGCGAGCATGACGTGGCGGAAAACATCATCCACCTCGTCCTCGCGCGCACGCCGGGGTCGCCGAAGGGCACCAAGGGCATTTCGCTGTTCATCGTGCCGAAGTTCCTCGTGAACGCGGACGGCTCACCCGGCGCGCGCAACGACCTGCGCTGCGTGTCGATCGAGCACAAGCTCGGCATCCATGCCTCGCCGACCTGCACGATGAGCTACGGCGACGACGACGATTGCGTCGGCTACATGATCGGCGACGAGAACGCCGGAATGCGCGCCATGTTCACGATGATGAACCACGCGCGCATCAACGTCGGCCTGCAAGGCGTCTCCATCGCCGAGCGCGCCTATCAGCACGCGCTCGCCTACGCGAAGGAGCGCGTGCAGGTGCGCCGCATCGTCGAATTCGCCGACGTGCGTCGGATGCTGATGACGATGCGCGGCCTGACCGAGGCGGCGCGGGCGCTCACCTATCTCAACGCCGCCGCGGTGGACCGCGCACACGCCGGGACGGACGACCTCGCGCAGCGCGAGGCGCAGGGACTCGCCGACCTGCTGACGCCGGTGACGAAGGCGTTCTCGACCGACGTCGGCGTCGAGGTCGCGAGCCTCGGCGTGCAGATCTTCGGCGGCATGGGCTTCATCGAGGAGACGGGCGCGGCGCAGCATTATCGCGACGCGCGCATCGCGCCGATCTACGAAGGCACCAACGGCATCCAGGCGATGGACCTCGTCGGCCGCAAGCTGCCGCAGGGGCGCTGGAAGAGCCTGTTCGCCGACATGCGCGCGGATTTCGTGCTGTTCGCGGCCGACGATCAGGGCGGGCTGGTGCCTTATCTGGAAGACGCGCTCGCCGCGCTCGAAAGCGCGACGACGTGGCTTGCAGACGGCGGTGCGAGCGGCGGCGACGACAATGCCGCGGGGGCGACGCCGTACCTCAGGATGTTCGGCCTCACCGTGGGCGGCTGGCTGCTCGCGAGGCAGGCTTCGGCAGCGGAACGGCGGCTCGCGGCGGGCGAAGGCGATCCGGCCTTCCTGAACGCCAAGATCGTGACGGCGCGCTTCTTCGCCGAGCAGTTCCTGCCGCAGGCGGCAGCGCTGCTGGGGCCGGTGACGCGCGGCGCGGAGACGCTGTTCGCGATACCCGAAGAGGCGCTTTAGAGGCCTCTTTGCCACCCGATATGACGGTTTAACGTGCGCTGAACGTCGTTTGTCGAAGCCTGTCTGTCGTTCGTCCCGTTCTCGACAGTCGTTCGCCGAAGCCGTGCCGCCGCGCCATTTCACGGCCGCAATTCGCCACCACCTCTGCCGCCGTCCGCAGCCTCAGGACTGCGGGCAGTGCAATTTTTGTAGAGGTGTATTCATGAAAAAGCTCATTCTTGCCGCGCTCGCGACTGCCCTTCTCCCGGCGTCCGCGCTTGCTCAGGACGCGACCATCGGCGGCGCGTTCGTCGGCGGCCAGATCGGCTGGGGCAAAAGGTCTGTCGATCTCGACTTCGGCCTGCCCGGAGTTCAGGATTTCGAAAGGAACCGCGACGGCATCGACTACGGCGTCTTCGCCGGCTACGACTACGGCGTCGGCAACAACGTGATCGTCGGCGTCGAGGCCGGCATCGGCTTCGGCGGCAAGACGCTGCGCGGCACGCCGGTCGCCGGGCTCACCGCCGAGATCGACCCCAAGTGGAACTACGACGTGAGCGCGCGCGCGGGCTTCCTCGCGACGCCGAACCTGCTCGTCTACGGCCGCCTCGGCTACGGCGCCGAGCGGACGCGCGTCTCCACGGTCTCGACCATCGAGGGCGTGGCCTCGGCGAGCGACAAGGGCTGGTCGGACGGCATCCTCTACGGCGGCGGTCTCGAATACGGCCTCAACGAGGCGGCGAGCATCCGCACCGAATACCGCCACCGCGACATGGACAGCGGTTATGCGGCCGATCAGGTTCTGGCGGGCCTCGCGTTCCGCTTCTGACGACTGTCGGTCCGAAAACAGTTGGGCCGGAGGCGATGCCTCCGGCCCTTTCTTTTGCCCGGGATGAAACCGTCTATTGCCAAGCGCGGTAGGCGAGGGCGAGGTCATCCGCGACCGCCTTGTAGGTGATGAAGCCGCCGGCGACGTTGAGGCCGTTCCGAAGATGCGGATCGGCGCGCATCGCGGCCTCCGGCCCGAGCTTCGCCAGCTTCACGATGAACGGCAGCGTCGCGTTGTTGAGCGCGAAGGTGGACGTGCGCGCGACGGCGCCCGGCATGTTGGCGACGCAGTAGTGGATGACGCCCTCCACCGTGTAGACGGGATCGCTGTGCGTCGTCGGCCGCGAGGTCTCGAAGCAGCCGCCCTGGTCGATGGCGACGTCGACGAGGACCGCGCCGCGCTTCATCGTCTTCAGCATCTCGCGTGTCACGAGCTTCGGCGCGGCGGCGCCGGGGATCAGCACGCAGCCGATGATGAGGTGCGAGTTCTCGGCGGCGCGGGCGACGGCGGCGCCGCTCGCGTAGACGGTCTTGATCCGGTTCTGGAACAGCGCGTCGAGCTCGGCGAGGCGCGTCGACGAAACGTCGTAGATCGTCACGTCGGCACCGAGGCCGACCGCCATCTGCGCGGCGTTGAAGCCGGAGACGCCGCCGCCGAGGATCGAGACCTTGGCGGGCGCGACGCCGGGCACGCCGCCGAGCAGGATGCCGCGGCCGCCCTGCTCCTTTTCGAGATAGTGCGCGCCCACCTGCACGGCCATGCGGCCCGCGACCTCGGACATCGGCTGGAGGAGCGGCAGGCGGCCTTGCGCGTTCGTCACCGTCTCGTAGGCGATGCAGGTCGCGCCCGATTTCATCAGCGCCTCAGCCTGCGGCTTGTCGGCGGCGAGGTGCAGGTAGGTGAACAGCGTGTGGCGCGGCTCCAGCCACGCGATCTCGTGGAGCTGCGGCTCCTTCACCTTCACGATCATGTCGGATGCGGCGAACACCTCCTGCGGCGTCGGCAGGATCTGCGCGCCGGCCGCGACATAGGCGTCGTCGCCGAAGTCGATGCCGTTGCCCGCCCCCGTCTCGACGAAGACCTCGTGGCCCGCCTGCGTCAGCTCGGCGACCGAGGCGGGCGTCATGCCGACACGGTATTCGTGAACCTTGATCTCCTTCGGCACCCCGACGCGCATGACCCGTTCTCCCTCGTCCTGATGAATGGCGGGGAATTTACCGGAAATCGTGTCGGAAAAGTTTGTGAAGTTGTCGGCGGCGAGGGTTTTGATATAGAGATTATCCCGAGGAAGAAGGGGACTTCAGGAAATTGTCCGACCTTGATCAGATAGACCGCAAGATTATCGCCCAGCTTGCAATCGACTCGGGATTGACCAGCGAGCAGCTTGGCAGCCGCGTGGGGCTTTCGGCGTCCGCGGCGCACCGGCGCGTCAAGATCCTGGAGGATTCGGGGTTCATCCGCGGCTACCGGGCGGTGCTGTCGCCGGAGGCGCGGGGCAACCCGTCCGCCGTCTACGTCGCGGTGACGCTGACCGACCAGCGCAAGGAAACGCTCGCCGCCTTCGAGACCGCGGTGGCGCGCGCGCCCGAGATCGCCGAGGGCCACCTCATCACCGGGGATTCGGACTACATGCTGAAAATCCTCGTGAAGGAGGGTGACAGCTTCGAGCGCGTGCACCGGGAGCTGCTGGCCGCGCTGCCCGGCGTGCAGCGGCTGGTGACGCAGGTGAGCATCCGCAAGATCGCCGGCGAGTAGCGGAGTCCGGTCGCCTGTTGTGCAGTGCGGCACGCTATGCTAGTCGCCGCCGCCGTTTCGGTTCGGAACGAAAGCATCGCGAGGCATGAGTCGCATGACCCGGCAATATGAGGACCAGAGGGCCGAGGCCCGCTGACCGCGGCGCCGATCCCGCACCCGTCCATGACCGGACCCCACAACCCGCACGCGTCGGCCTCCGACCGCCACGACGGCATCGCCAAGCTCGCGGTCGCCGCCATCGGCATCGTGTTCGGCGACATCGGCACCTCGCCGCTCTACGCCTTCCGCGAGACGTTCGTCGGCCACCACCCGCTCGCGCTCGACACCATGCACGTCTACGGCGTCATCAGCCTGATCTTCTGGTCGATGACGCTGGTGGTGAGCATCCAGTACGTCACCATCCTGATGCGCGCGGACAACAAGGGGCAGGGCGGCAGCCTCGCGCTGCTGGCGCTGATCTCGCGGCGCACGGCGCATTCCCGGATCGGGCCGCTGATCATCCTGCTCGGCGTGTTCGCGACGGCGCTGTTCTACGGCGACAGCATGATCACCCCGGCGATCTCGGTGCTCTCCGCCGTGGAAGGCCTCACCGTCGTGCGCTCCGGGATGGAGCCGCTGGTGCTGCCGATCGCGGTCGGGCTGCTCGT
>JACFNY010000031.1:0-5473 GCA_019454625.1 Sphingomonadaceae bacterium | reverse complement strand
CCAGTCGCGCGGCACGGCGAAGGTGGGTGCGTGGTTCGGCCCGATCATGCTCGTCTACTTCGTGACGATCGGCGCGCTCGGCATGGGCAAGATCGTGCACCACCCGGAGATCATCCTCGCGATGATCAACCCGTGGTACGCGATCCAGTTCTTCATGATCGACGGCAGCCTCGCCTTCCTCGCGCTCGGCTCGGTGGTGCTCGCGGTGACGGGCGCCGAGGCGCTCTATGCCGACATGGGGCACTTCGGGCGGCGGCCCCTGCGCATCTCGTGGTTCTGGTTCGTGATGCCCGCGCTCCTCCTCAACTACATGGGGCAGGCGGCGATGATCATCAGCCTGCCCGCCGCCGAGGCGCAGCAGGCGATCCGCAACCCGTTCTTCCTGCTCGCGCCCGAAGGCTTCCGCCTGCCGCTCGTCGTGCTCGCCACGATGGCGACGTTCATCGCCAGCCAGGCGGTGATCTCGGGCGCCTTCTCGGTGACGCACCAGGCGATCCAGCTCGGCTTCATGCCGCGCCTCACCATCAAGCACACCAGCGCCTCGACGCAGGGGCAGATCTACATTCCCGTCATCAACTGGCTGCTGATGGCGGCGGTGATCCTGCTGGTGCTGATGTTCCAGAATTCGAGCAGCCTCGCCGCCGCCTACGGCATCGCGGTGACGGGCGCGATGTTCATCGACACCTGCCTGCTCGCGGTGGTGCTGTTCTCGCTGTGGAAGTGGAAGCCGTGGCTGGCGGTGCCGCTGCTCGGCGTCTTCTTCGTGGTCGACGGCGCCTACTTCGCGGCGAACCTCACCAAGGTGCCGGACGGCGGCTGGTTCCCGCTCCTCGTCGGCATCGTCGCCTTCACCATGCTGACGACATGGTCGAAGGGCCGCCTGCTGATGCGGCGGCGGATGCAGGAAGCCGCGATGCCGATGGAGATCTTCGTGAAATCGGCGGCCAGCAGCGCGACGCGCGTGCCGGGCACGGCGATCTTCATGTCCTCCGAGCCGACCGGCGTGCCGCACGCCCTTCTTCACAACATGAAGCACAACAAGATCCTGCACGAGCGCGTGATCGTGCTGACCGTGGCGATCGAGGACGTGCCCTACGTGGAGACCTGCGACGTGGTGGAGACGCAGGACCTCGGGCAGGGCTTCTACCGCATGAAGCTGCGCTACGGCTTCATGCAGGAGACGGACATTCCGAAGGCGCTCTCCCCCGTGAACGCCTGCGGTCCGAAGTTCGACATGATGCAGACGAGCTTCTTCCTCTCCCGCCAGACGCTGATCGCGGCGCCGCGGCCGGGCATGGCGATCTGGCGCGAAAAGCTGTTCGCATGGATGCTGCGCAACGCCGCGACGGCGATGGAGTTCTTCAAGCTGCCGACGAACCGGGTGGTCGAGCTGGGCAGCCAGGTGGAGATTTAGAGGGCGGTTTACCCGTCTGCCGCGGAGGATTGCCCGCATACGGCATTGCCCGGCCAATAGCGTGTGCCGCACGATCGGGCGGCACATTCGGGAGGCCAAGGTGTTCCACAGACAGTCATTCGCAATATCCGCCATCGCCCTTGCCATCTCGGCTTGCGGGCAGGACAAACCGGCGGACGCGCCCGCAGCAACAGCCGATTCCGCGGAGGCCGCAAGCCCCGAAGCCCTGAAGATCGCCGAACTGGCCGCCAGACCGGACAGCTGGGTTCTGGAGCAGGTCGGCGGCAAGCGCATCGTTATGGACGGTCAGACGCTGGACCTCCGGATGCAGTATCTCTTCCACGAGGGCAGGGAAGCCGCGGCCAAGGCCAAGGAAGCGGAGACGAAGCCGAAGCAGCCGGAAGCGGACCCCTTCGACGACCCGGCAAGCGCCGCTGCGATCAGACAGGGCGCCAACCAGCAGTGGATCAGCCGAACGCGGCCCGGTCCCGATCTGGCATCGGTGAGCGACGAGACGGTGACCGCGCGTGACGGCAAGCCGATCCCCGTGCGCATCTACCGGCCCGAGGCGGCGGGGACGCTGCCGATCCTCGTCTATTATCACGGCGGCGGCTGGCTGTTCGGGAACATCGAGGCCGTCGACCGCACGATGCGGCGGCTGGCCGACGAGGCCGGGGTGATGATCGTTTCGACGGACTACAGGCTCGCCCCTGAACACCCCTATCCGGGATCATGGAACGACGCGGAAGACGCGTTCGACTGGGCGGTCGCGAACGCGGACCGGCTGCAAGGGGACGCATCGCGCATCTGCGTGGGCGGCGACAGCGCCGGCGGCAACATGTCGGTGGTGGTGACGGCGCGGACCCAGAAGGCGGGCAAGCCGAGCCCCGCCTGCCAACTGCTCTATTATGCGGCGGTCGACAACCGCAGCGTTCCGGACATGCGCGTCCACTACGTGTCGTCCCGCCTGTTCTGGGAGGGGTTCGGCCTCGATGTGCCGTTCACCGAGTACGTGCACCGCAAGGTGTTCCCGGGCATGGACTTGTCCCAGCCGGAAATCTCGCCGATCCTCGCCGGGAATTTCGCGAAGATGCCGCCGACGCTCGTCGCCGCGGCGGGCTTCGATCCGCTGCGGGATTCCGACAGGGCCTACGCGGAAGCGCTGAAGAAGGCAGGCGTTCCGACAGTCTATCTCGAATATTCCGCCCTCCCCCACGGCTTCCTGCAGCAAACCGCCGTCACCAAGGAAGCGGACCGCGCCGCCAGTGAAACGGCGCGCGAGTTCGGCAAGCTGGTGAAGGGCCTCCGCCCCCAAGGGCGCTGAGAGCGTCGCGCGGGGATCGCGGCCTACGTCCCGTCCGGCCCCAGCGTCGCGTCGAGGTCGCGGGGGCGGATGAAGCGGACGAGGTCGCCCTTGCCCTCGTCGACGTCTTCCCAGCGTTCCGCGTCGAAGCGCATCTCGGCGAGCGTGGCGGTGGGGTACTTGATGTCGACCTCCTTGCGGAGCGCGCCGCTGCCAGCGGGGGTCAGCAGGAAGACGAGGTCTTCGAGGCCGGGGTTGTGGCCGACGAGGAGCAGGGTCTCCGCGTCCGCGTCCGTCTCGTGGACGATGTCGAGCAGCGTCGGTGCGGAGGCCATGTAGACGCGCTTGTCGAACGTCGCATCGAGGCGGCGTCCCGCGCCCGCCTCCACGCCGTCCAGCGTCTCGATGACGCGCACCGCGGGCGAGGCGACGACGCGGTCGAAGGCAAGGCTTTCGTCGCGCAGGTAGCGGCCGATCGTCTCGGCGGCGCGGCGGCCGCGCGTGTTGAGCGGACGGTCGAAGTCCCGCTCGACGGGGTCGTCCCAACTGGATTTGGCGTGGCGGAGCAGGAAGATCGTCTTCATGTGGCCGCGCTGATGCCCGATGTCGCGCCCGGTGTCATCGGAAGATTTCGTGTCGGTGCGGGCGCAGGCGCGGACATCTCGCGCACGATGCGCACGGCCTCGTCCAGCGGCACGCGCTCCACCGTCACGCCGTCAGGGAACGCCTGGCAGAGGCGGCTCGGAACGGCGGCGCCGAGCAGCACGAACGTGCCCCGGTCGCTGGCGCGGCGGATGAGCCGCCCGAACGCCTGCGCCATGCGGCCGGAGGCGACGAGGTCGTCGTAGGTCTTGCCGCCGAACGCGGCGCGGCGGGCGGCGTGGAGCACGGTGGGGCGCGGCCACGGCACGCCTTCGAGGACGACGAGGCGGAGCGAATCGCCGGGCACGTCGACGCCGTCGCGCAGCGCATCGGTGCCGAGCAGCGAGGCGGCGGGATCGGCACGGAACATGTCGACGAGCGTGCCTGCGTCGATGGGGTCGATATGCTGCGCGAACAGCGGCAGGCCTTCGCGCGCGAGGCTGTCCTCGATGCGCGCGTGCACGGCCTTCAGCCGCGAGATCGCCGTGAACAGGCCGAGCGCGCCGCCGCGCGAGGCGGAGATCAGCGCCCTGTACGCGCCCGCGAGGGCCGGGACATTGCCGCGCTGAACGTCCGTGACGATGAGGACGCGCGCCTGCCGGGCGTAGTCGAACGGGCTCGGCGATGAGAAGCGCGCGGGCGGCAGCGGCAGGTGCGCGGCGCCGGTGCGCGCCTCGCTGTCGCGCCAGTCGGCGTCGGGCGCGGCGTCGTCGGTGATGCGCGAGCGCAGCGTCGCCGAGGTGATGACCGCGCCGTGCGCCTGCTTCAGCACGGCCTCGGCGAAGGGCTTCGTCGGATCGAGCCAGTGGCGGCGGATACCGACGTCGATCTCGCGCCCGTCGATGCGCTCGAGCGCCAGCCAGTCGACGAAATCCGGGTCGGCGGGGCCGCCCATGCGCGCGAGAAGCTGCACCCATGCGCCGATCATGCCGAGCCGCCACGCGAGGCCGGATAGCGCGCCCTCGACGCGGGCGCGGCCGGCGCCGTCGAGCCAGTCCGGCGATTCCTCGACGAGCGCTTCGAGGCGCTGCGCGAGCTTGTTGAGCGGCAGCGACACGGCTTCCAGCGCGCGCGCCGCGGTGTCGGCCGCGTCGATGAGCGCGGGCTGGAGCGCGACGACCTCGGTTTCGAGGCCGTAGCCCGTTTCGGCCGCGTCGGCGCGGGCGTAGACCTGCGCGCGCACGGCGGCGAGCAGGCGCTCGAGCGGGCCTTCCGGCGTGCCCTCGACGACGCGCCCGAGCCAGCCGTCTGCGGGGAGCGCGGCGGCGGTGTGCACGGCGTCCTCCAGCAGCATCGCGCCCTCGCCGTCGAAGGCGACGAGGTCGCCGAGGCGCGCGGCGAGGCCCCGGCGGCGGCCCTTGCCGCGCTTCTCGGGGCCGATGATCCAGCGGCGCAGCTCGATCGCCTCGCCGCCGGTGAGCGCCATCGCGAAGGCGCTGTCGGCGGCGTCGAACAGGTGGTGGCCCTCGTCGAACACGATGCGCCTCATGCCGCGACCCTCTGCCTTGCCGCGCACCGCGTTCACCATGACGAGCGCGTGGTTGGCGATGACGAGGTCGGCGTCCGCGGTGCCGCGCACGGCGTGCTCGATGAAGCAGCGGCGGTAATGCGGGCAGCCCGCGTAGACGCACTCGCCGCGCCGGTCGGTGAGGCTCGCGCGTGCGTTCCTGCCGAACAGGCCGGAGAGCCAGCCGGGGAGGTCGCCGCCGACCATGTCGCCGTCGCGGCTGTACATCGCCCAGCGCTGCACGAGCTGCGCGTAGATGCCCGCGCGGCCCGCGAAGCCGCCCTGCACGGCGTCCTCGAGGTTGAGGAGGCAGAGATAGTTCTCGCGCCCCTTGCGGACGACGACGCGCGCCGTCTTGACGCGCGGGTCCGGGTAGAGGCGGGCGGTTTCGTGGTCGAGCTGGCGTTGCAGCGCCTTCGTGTAGGTGGAGAGCCAGACGGTGCCGCCCGACTGCTCGGCCCAGAGCGAGGCAGGGGCGAGGTAGCCGAGCGTCTTGCCGATGCCGGTGCCCGCCTCGGCGAGCACGACGTTCGGCGCGTCGCGGATTTCGCGCGGGCGGAAGGCGCCGGCGGCGGCCACCGTGTAGGCGCGCTGGCCGGGGCGTTCC
>JACFNY010000486.1 GCA_019454625.1 Sphingomonadaceae bacterium | reverse complement strand
GACCGGCTGGTGAGCGAGGGGCTGAAGGCGGGCGCGTTCGTCGGCGCGTGGACCTTCTATGCACGCACCGACTGCGCCGAAACGCCGCTGCTGCGCTACATGTACATCGCCGAGAGCGACGGGCGGCACCTGCTGCTGGTGGTGAACCGCGGCGAGGCGATCTCGACCCCGAGCCAGATGCGCGAGACCAGCAAGATGGCGGCCCAGGCCGCCTACGACCGCGCGAAGCAGCAGCAGCCGTCGTGCGAGGTGACGAGCGTCGGGATGCGGCAGACGCGGATCGCGGCCACGGACGGCGATCTTTCGCCCATGCAGTTCGGCACGCGCTTCGCGGGCGGCTGGAGCGAGGCGTGGGACTTTGTGGCTTGCGGTCGCCGCACGACCGTGACAGTCCGGTTCGACGCCGACGGCAAGGGCGGCGCTTCGGCGCGCGTGACGGACGTCACGCTGTCCTGAGCCGGGCGACGGAGATTACGGAGAGGTTATGACGGACAAGCCGACGCTGGACGCCTGGAAGGCGCTCGCCGACAAGGAAGTGAAGGGCAAGAGCCTCGACTGGGAGACGCCCGAGGGCATCACCGTGAAGCCGCTCTACACGGCGGAGGACGTGACCGCCGATCCCGGCCTTCCCGGCTTCGCGCCGTTCACGCGCGGCGTGCGCGCCTCGATGTACGCGGGGCGCCCGTGGACGATCCGCCAGTACGCGGGCTTCTCCACCGCCGAGGAATCGAACGCCTTCTACCGCCGCAACCTCGCGGCCGGGCAGAAGGGGCTCTCGGTCGCGTTCGATCTCGCCACGCACCGCGGCTACGATTCGGACCATCCGCGCGTCGTCGGCGACGTCGGCAAGGCGGGCGTCGCCATCGACTCGGTCGAGGACATGAAGATCCTGTTCGACGGCATCCCGCTGGAACAGGTCTCGGTCTCGATGACGATGAACGGGGCGGTGATCCCGGTGCTTGCCTCCTTCATCGTCGCGGGCGAGGAGCAGGGGGTGGCGCAGGCGGATCTGTCGGGCACGATCCAGAACGACATCCTGAAGGAATTCATGGTGCGCAACACCTATGTCTATCCGCCGGAGCCGTCGATGCGGATCGTTTCGGACATCATCGCCTATACGGCGGCGCGGATGCCGAAGTTCAACTCGATCTCGATCTCGGGCTACCACATGCAGGAGGCCGGGGCGACGCTGGTGCAGGAGCTTGCGTTCACGCTGGCGGACGGCCGGGAATACGTGAAGGCCGCGATCGCGCGCGGCATGGATGTGGACGAGTTCGCCGGGCGCCTGTCGTTCTTCTTCGCCATCGGCATGAACTTCTTCATGGAGGCCGCGAAACTGCGCGCCGCGCGGTTCCTGTGGCACCGGATCATGTCCGGGTTCCAGCCGAAGAAGCCCGGTTCCCTGGTGCTCAGGACGCATTGCCAGAC
>JACFNY010000030.1:3887-12488 GCA_019454625.1 Sphingomonadaceae bacterium | reverse complement strand
ATCTTCGGCTGATGCTAGGCCTTCTGCGCCTCATTGCCGTATTTCAACAGTGCGGGCCCGAGCATCCAGATACCGAACGAGCTGAGCGGCGGCCGCGCGTGGATACGGCGCATCTCCTCCGCCACAACCTTGGCCTCCTCTGCCGAAAGCCCGCCGCCGCCATACGCTTTCGGCCATGTCGGCACCGTCCAGCCGTGCGCGGCCATACGTTCCAGCCACAGCCTCTGCGCCGCGTTCTTGAAGCGGACATTGCGCCCGCCCCAGCAGACGTCCGCCTCCTCCAGAACCCGCTCGCGCATCTCCGTCGGGCAGTTCGCCTCCAGCCACGCGCGCGTCTCGCCGCGAAACTCCTCCAACGGCTCGGCCATCGGCCAAGACCCTCCCCGCATCCGATTGCGTTATGCTCCTTCGGCACTATGGTGCGCGGCGTCCACAGGGGCAATCCCGTCGTTTTTGAGGGCAGACAGTCGCATGTTCGCAATCGAGGCCGCGCTCACCTATCCGAATATCGACCCGGTCTGGTTCTCGATTCCCTTGCCGTTCACGGACGCCGAGCTGCCGATCCGCTGGTACAGCCTCGCCTACATCGGCGGTATCGTCGTCGCGTGGTGGTATCTGCTGAAGATGCTGGCGAAGCCCGGCGCTCCGATGGCCCGCCGCCATGCCGACGACCTCGTCACGTGGGTGACGCTCGGCATCATTCTCGGCGGGCGCATCGGCTACGTGCTGTTCTACGATTTCGAGCGCTTCTTCGGCCCCGAAGGGCATATTTCCGACATGTTCAAGCTCTGGGAAGGCGGCATGTCGTTCCACGGCGGCGCAGCGGGCGTCTCGATCGCGCTGTTCCTTTACACGTGGAAGCAGAAGCTGAGCTGGCTGCGCGTGCACGACTATATCGCCTGCACGATCCCCTTCGGCCTGTTCTTCGGCCGCATCGCCAACTTCATCAACGGCGAGCTGTGGGGCCGCGAGACGGACGTGCCGTGGGCGATGAAGTTCCCCACCGGCGGCGATGTGCTCCGCCATCCGAGCCAGCTCTACGAGGCGGGCCTTGAAGGCATCGTGCTGTTCGCCATCCTCTGGTATCTCTTCTGGAAGACGGACGCGCGCTACAAGCCCGGCCTACTCGTCGGCGCGTTCATGCTCGGCTACGGTGTGTTCCGCTTCGTCGTCGAATATTTCCGTGAGCCAGACGCGCAGCTCGGCACGCTGTCGTGGGGCCTCACGATGGGCCAGACGCTGTCGAGCGCGATGATCGTTGCGGGAGCGTACTTCGTCGCCACGGCGGGGCGGCGCGCACTCGCGAAATGACCCGGCTCGGGCGCAGGCTCGCCGCGGAGATTGCAGAACATGGTCCGATCGGAGTGGACCGCTACATGGCGGAATGCGTCGCAGCTTACTACGCTGGACGCGATCCCTTCGGGCGCGGCGGCGACTTCACCACCGCGCCGGAAATCAGCCAGATGTTCGGCGAGATCATCGGCCTGTGGATGGCCGACCTGTGGGACCGCGCCGGGCGGCCTCGGCGCGTGAACCTCGTCGAGCTTGGGCCGGGGCGCGGCACGCTGATGGCGGACCTGCTGCGCGCTGCGCGTGCGCTACCCGCCTTCGCGGAGGCGATCCGTGTCCATTTCGTGGAGACGAGCCCTACCCTGCGCGCGGCACAGGCCGAACGCGTGCCCGGAGCCACTTGGCACGACGATCTCGGAGCCGTGCCACGGGGAGCGCCGCTGCTCGTCGTCGCCAACGAGTTCTTCGATGCCCTCCCCGTCCGGCAAGAGGTCCGTATGGACGGCGAATGGCGTGAGCGGCAAGTCGGCCTCGCAGGAGACACACTCACCTTTATGCCCGCAGGCGAGATCATCCGCGAAACCTCGCCCGCGCGCGTGGATTACGCCGCAGCCCTCGCCGCCCGGATCGCGGCGGACGGCGGCGCGGCGCTCGTCGTCGACTACGGCTACGAAAGTCCCGCCGAGGGCGACTCGTTGCAGGCGCTTGCCGCCCACTCGGCGACCGATCCACTTACTGCGCCCGGAGAGCACGACCTCACCGCGCATGTCGATTTCGCGGCGCTCGCCGAGGCCGCGCGGGACGCGGGCACGCGCGTTTCGCCGCTCGCGCTGCAAGGCCCGTTCCTGCTCGCGCTCGGCATCAAGGCGCGCGCCGAGCGCCTGTCGCATGGCCTCGACCCGGAAGCCCGCCATGCTATAGCGGGCGCCATGCGGCGGCTCACCCTGCCGCAGGCGATGGGGAGCCTGTTCAAGGTGCTTGCATTCACGCACAAGGATTGGCCCGAACCCACGGGGTTCGGCGCATGAGCGACATCATTTTCCGCACGCCGGGGGACACCGATCTTCCGGCGCTTTGTCAGTTTGGCCGCGACACGTTCATCGAAACCTTCGGCCATCTCTACAGCGCCGCGGACCTCAACTATTTCCTCGAAACCGTGTTCGGTCCCGATGGACTGCCGGTGGAGTTCGCCGATCCAGCCTACGCCTTCCGCATCGCCGAGGCAGACGGCCGGATGGTCGCCTACTGCAAGGTCGGCCCGCCCTACCTTCCCGCGCCGGAAGACGGGCGCAGCAAATGTGAGCTTCGCCAGCTCTACATCCTGAAGGCCTGGCACGGGCGCGGCATCTCGCAGCCGATGATGGACTGGGCGCTCGCATGGGCGCAAGCGGGCGGCTGGCAGGACATGTACCTCAGCGTCTGGTCGGAGAACCACCGGGCGCAGACGGTGTATGCGAAGTACGGCTTCGAAAAGGTCGGCGAGTTCGATTTCATGGTCGGCGAACAAGCCGATCACGAATTTCTCTATCGCAAGGTGCTGCGTCCATGACCGTTCCGGTCCTTCACGCCGCCGCGCTCGACGGCCTCCCCCACGGCTTCCTCGGGCGGCGGGGCGGTGTTTCCGAAGGCATCGTCGCCGGGCTCAACGTCGGCCTCGGCTCGCAGGACGACCGCACCGCCATCGCCGAGAACCGCCGCCGCGCCGTGAAGGCCGTGCTACCCGGCGCGGACCTCGTCACGCTGCATCAAGTGCACAGCCCGGATGCGATCGCCGTGACCGCGTCTTACCCGGACGACGCGCGCCCGCACACCGATGCGCTCGCGACGGCAACGCCCGGCCTGCTGCTCGGCATCCTGACGGCGGACTGCGCGCCCGTGCTGCTCGCGGATCGTGAGGCAGGCGTCGTCGGCGCGGCCCATGCTGGATGGAAGGGCGCGCTCGGCGGCGTCACCGACAACGTCGTCACCACGATGGAGGGCCTCGGCGCGCGCCGTGACCGCATTGCCGCCGCCGTCGGCCCCTGTATCGCCCGCGCCTCCTATGAAGTCGACGAAGCCTTCTTTCGCCGTTTCTGTGAGGCAAACTCCGAAAACGAGCGTTTCTTCCTAGATGGCCGCGCCGGGCACCACCAGTTCGACCTTGAAGCCTATGTCGGCGCGCGGCTTGCAGCGGCGGGCATCGGGCGCGTCGAGCTGCTTGGAGAGGACACTTATGCGAACGCCGAGGCATACTTCAGCTTCCGCCGCGCGACGCACCGCGGTGAGGCCGACTACGGGCGGCAGATCGCGCTGATCGGCCTTCCGGCCTGAGCCGCACTGCAATACGGGTGTCATAGTCGTTGCCCGCAAGGGCTCCGGCGGCTAGTGAACCGACCGACTCGTCACCGCCACAAAACAGGGATTCGCGCGCCATGAAGCTGCTTGCGGGCAACAGCAACCTTCAGCTCGCGGGCGACATCGCCCGTTACCTCGACATGCCGCTGACGAAAGCGAGCGTCCGCCGCTTCGCCGACGAGGAAGTCTTCGTCGAGATTCACGAGAACGTGCGCGGCGAGGACGTGTTCGTCATCCAGTCGACCGCCTTCCCGGCGAACGACAACCTGATGGAGCTGCTGATCTGCATCGACGCGCTGAAGCGCGCCAGTGCTAAGCGCATCACTGCCGTCGTGCCCTATTTCGGTTATGCACGGCAGGACCGGAAGCCGGGACCGCGCACGCCGATTTCGGCGAAGCTCGTCGCCAACCTCATCACCGTCGCGGGCGCCAACCGTGTGCTCTCGGTCGACCTCCACGCCGGGCAGATCCAGGGCTTCTTCGACATCCCGACCGACAACCTCTACGCCGCCCCGGTGATGAGCGAGGACATCCTCGCCCGCTACGGCTCCGAGAACATGATGGTGGTGTCCCCCGATGTCGGCGGCGTGGTGCGCGCCCGCGCGCTTGCCAAGCGCCTCGACAACGCACCGCTCGCCATCGTCGACAAGCGCCGCGAGCGCGCGGGCGAGTCCGAAGTTATGAATATTATCGGCGACGTCGAGAGTCGCTTCTGCATCCTCGTCGACGACATCGTCGATTCGGCCGGGACGCTGTGCAACGCCGCCGCCGCGCTGCGGGCCGCGGGCGCCAAGGCCGTGGTCGCCTACTGCACGCACGGCGTGCTCTCGGGCGGCGCCGTGGCGCGCGTCGAGAGCTCGGAGCTGATGGAACTTGTCATCACCGACTCCATCTCGCGCCCCGAGATCGCGAATGCCGAGAAGCTGCGCCAGCTCACCATCGCGCCGCTGCTCGGCGAGGCGATCCGCCGCATCGCGGACGAATCGTCCGTCTCCAGCCTGTTCGACTAGGCCGATGGACGGCAAGGCCCGCTGTTTCGGCAACGGTCCCGGCAAAGAATTCTACGCCGCGTACCACGACGAAGAGTGGGGCATCCCCGTCCACGACGACCGCCACCTGTTCGAGATGCTGATCCTCGAAGGCGCGCAGGCGGGGCTGAGCTGGGAAACCGTGCTGAGAAAGCGCGAAGGCTACCGCGCAGCGTTCCACGGCTTCGACCCCGCCCGCGTCGCGGCGATGACGGACGCGGAACTCGAGCAGGTTCTGGCGACCGGCAACATCGTCCGCAACCGCCTGAAGGTCTGGTCGGCGCGGCGAAACGCCGCCGCCTTCCGCGAACTCCAGCGCCAGCACGGCAGCTTCGACGCATGGCTCTGGGCGTTCGTGGACGGGCAGCCGATCGTGAATCGCCCGAAGGGCTTCGGCGACGTCCCCGCCGCGACGCCGCTCAGCGACGCCATTTCGAAGGCGCTGAAAAAGGCAGGCATGAACTTCGTCGGCTCGACGATCGTCTACGCCTACATGCAGGCCGTCGGCCTCGTGAACGATCACGTCCGCACCTGCTGGAAGGCGCCGGCCTGAGCGCCTATCTAAGGGGCATGACCGCCGTCCCGCAGCAGCATCCGCTGCGCCGTTTCCTCCCCTATCTGTGGCCCGCCGATAAGCCGGGCCTGAAGCTGCGCGTCGCGGCCGCGCTCGTCCTCGTGCTCGTCGCCAAGGCGACGACGCTCATCATGCCCTTCGCGTACAAGGCCGCCATCGATTCGATGGCGACGCCCGCAAGCGAGGGCTTCCTGCTCGGCGTCGGCCTCGTCTTCGCCTATGCGGCGGCGCGTTTCGGCGGCGTTCTGTTCGACAACGTCCGCAACGTGATCTTCGAGCGCGTCGGGCAGACGGCAGCTGCCGACCTCGCCACCGAGGTGTTCGCGCGCATCCACGACCTCAGCCTGCGCTTCCACCTCGAACGCCGCACCGGCGCGCTCACCCGCATCATCGAGCGCGGCACCAAGAGCGTCGACACGATGCTCTACTTCCTCGCCTTCAACATCGCGCCGACGATCCTCGAACTGGTCGCCGTCTGCGTGATCTTCCAGATCAAGATGGGCTTCGAGATCGTCGCCGCGACGCTCGTCATGGTGACGCTCTACATCGCCTTCACGCGCCGCGTCACCGAATGGCGCAGCGAGCTTCGCCGCCGCATGGTGGACACCGACAACCGCACCACGCAGCGCGCCGTCGATTCGCTGCTCAACTACGAGACGGTGAAATACTACAGCGCGGAAACGCTGGAGCGGGACCGCTACCGCCAGTCGCTGCTCTCCTACGCGGGTGCGGCGATCAAGAGCGAGAACTCGCTCGCCGCACTCAACATCGGCCAGTCGCTGATCACCAACATCATGATGGGCGGCGCCATGGCCTACACGGTCTGGGGCTGGAACGAGGGCCGGTTCACGGTCGGCGACGTGGTGCTGGTCAACACGCTGCTCGCACAGCTCTTCCGCCCGCTCGACATGCTCGGCTGGGTGTACCGCGAGATCAAGCAGGGCCTCATCGACATGGAGGCGATGTTCGGCCTGCTCGATACCGTCCCCGAGATCGCCGACGCCCCGGGCGCGCCGCCGCTCGCCGTCAGCGCCGGCACGGTGCGCTTCGAGAACGTCGATTTCGGCTACGATCCCGAGCGCCGGATCCTGCACGGCGTCAGCTTCACGATCCCGGCGGGGAACACCGTCGCGGTCGTCGGCGAATCGGGCGCGGGCAAATCGACGCTGAGCCGCATCCTCTACCGCTTCTATGATATTCAGGCGGGCCACGTGACCATCGACGGGCAGGACATCCGCGCCGTCACACAGGCGAGCGTGCGCGCCGCCATCGGCATCGTTCCGCAGGACACGGTGCTGTTCAACGACACGATCGGCTACAATATCGGCTACGGCCGCGCGGGCGCCGCGCAGGCGGAGATCGAGGCCGCCGCGCGGCAGGCGCAAATCCACGACTTCATCGTCTCGCTGCCGCAGGGCTACGAGACGGTGGTGGGTGAGCGCGGCCTCAAGCTCTCCGGCGGCGAGAAGCAGCGCGTCGCCATCGCGCGCACGATCCTGAAGGACCCGCCGATCCTGATCCTCGACGAGGCGACGAGCGCGCTCGACAGCCGCACCGAAGCGGCGATCCAGGGCGCGCTCTCCGACGTCTCGGCGCGGCGCACGACGCTCGTCATCGCGCACCGCCTCTCCACCATCGTCGATGCCGACGAAATCCTCGTCATGGACAAGGGCCGCATCGCCGAGCGCGGGCGACACGACGACCTGCTCGCGAAGGACGGCCTCTACGCCGAGATGTGGGCTCGCCAGCAGGCAGAAGCCGACGCGGCTCCGGACGAAGCCAGAGCCGCCGAGTGATCAGGCCGCGCGGCGGCGGCGGCGCAGCGCAAGCGCGGCAAGGCCGAGACCGAAGAGGCCGATGGCGGCCGGTTCGGGCGTCTCCACGTCATCGAGATAGGTGTAGCCGATGAACAGATTGAAGCCGTTGAAGATCATCTGCGGCAGCGCCCGCATCTCGGCGGCCGTGGTCGGCGTGCCGTGGCTAAAGCGAAGGATGAGCGATCTCGACGCCGCGGTCTGGATCACCCTGTCGAGATCGGGAAAGGAATCGCCGTCGAGAAGACCCGGCACCTCCGGCAGGAAGGTGCCTTCGATCAGGCTGACCTGGAACAGCGAGACGAATACGTCCTCGCCGAGGTCACGATCGAAATCAATCTCGCGCACGAGGCCCGACGCGTCCAGGAACGCGCCGCCCGCGATGCTGAACTGATCGGTGGCCCGGATGCCGCTGATGGCGTTGTCGAGCAGGAAGGTCTGCCGCAGGCTCGCCGGGCTGTTGGTGAGGACCAGCGGATCGAAGCCGAAACCGGTGATCACTGCGCCGAACTCGATGACCGAGCCACGGAAGTAGACGTTCTCGCCGATCGACGGCGCCGGCAGCGGCGTCGTTATCTTGGTTCCGGCATCCGGATCAATAACCCAATACGCCGCGAAATCGGAAAAATCGGCGATGGGTGCGGCAAAGTCCGGGGGCGTCGTGCCCGGAGGCGACGATACCTGCATCAACTGGCCGACGGCCGTGACGAGAATGGGCGCAGCCTGTGCAGCGCTCCCCGCGGCCAGAACGAAGGCCGTGGCGAAAACGGAAATTGATTTCATGCGATCCCCAACCGTGCGTTTGAATGTTCGTTGACCACAAGCAAGCAATGCCTGTGCCAATGGCGGTTCCTCGCCATTTCACGCCTTGCGCGGGTATACGCCTGTAAAAAACGGCGACACTCGGGGGTGCGATTGTCGGCCGGGGCCGCGGCCGATAAGCTGTCGGCGACACCGCTTGGAGAGGCTGACATGAAGCACTGTCTTGCAATCGGGCTGGCGGCGTTCGCGCTCTCCGCCTGCGAGGCCGGGCAAACCGGGACCGATACCGCCCCCGCCCGCGAAAGCACGGCGGCGCAGACGGCGGACGGCACCGATGTTTCGATCCCGGCCAGCGACCTGCTCGTGAAGCGCGAGACGCCCGAGCTCGATTTCCTGTGGCGCGCGCCGCCGGAACTCGCCGAGACGCCGACGTTGCTTTCGACGCTGCGCGTGCAGGCGCTGGCGAGCGCGGAGGAAATGCAGGCCGGCGCCGAGGAGGACATGAAGCTGCGGCCCGCAGACGCACCGAAACCGGCGCATTTCTTTGTGCAGGACTGGACGGTCGCCGCCGACACGCCCGCGCTGCTCAACGTCCGCGCCGACATTTCGATGTACACGGGCGGCGCGCATCCCAACCACGGCTTCGCGGTCAAGTACTGGGACAAGACCGAGCGCCGCGAGATCAGCTTCAGCGACCTGTTCGCCGACTGGACCGCCGCCGAAAAACTGCTGACGCCCGCCTATTGCACGGCGCTCGATGCCGAACGCGTGGTCGTCCACCACCCGGTTGAGCACCGGC
>JACFNY010000030.1:0-3877 GCA_019454625.1 Sphingomonadaceae bacterium | reverse complement strand
CCGAACGCGTGTCGCGGCGCGGCAAGATCGAAGGCGGCCTGTTCGACGATTGCCCGCCGATCGGCGAGCAGCCGGTCGCGCTCAGGTCGTGGCCGGGGCAGGATATTTCCGGCTTCCGCGTGCTGCTCGCGCCCTATGTCGCGGGACCTTATGCGGAGGGCGATTTCGAGATCGAGGTGCCGATGACGGACACGCTTCGCGCGCTCGTGAAACCGCAATATCTGAAGGCAAAATAGCGTCTATTCGTAGGCCCGCTCGGGCAGGTGCGCGTCGTCGGCGAGGTCGCTGAAGCGCGTGTGCACGGCTTCGAAATGCAGGTCGACGATGCCGGTGGAGCCGTGGCGCTGCTTCGCCACGATCACCTCGGCGCGGCCGCGGATCGCGTTGCCGCGCTCGATCCACTTCTCGAACTTCTCGGTACCGTCCTCGGGCTTCTTCTGGGCGTGGTAATATTCGTCGCGGTACACGAACAGCACGATGTCGGCGTCCTGCTCGATGGTGCCGGATTCGCGAAGGTCGGCGAGCTGGGGCCGCTTGTCCTCGCGCTGCTCGACGGCGCGCGAGAGCTGCGACAGCGCCATCACCGGCACGTTCAGCTCCTTGGCGAGCGTCTTGAGGCCGCGGGTGATCTCCGAGATTTCGTTGACGCGGTTGTCGTTCGCCTGCCGGCTGCTGCCTTGCAGGAGCTGGAGATAGTCGACGACGATGAGGCCGACGCCCTTCTGGCGCTTCAACCGCCGCGCGCGCGAGCGCAGCGCGGCGATGGTGAGGCCGGGCGTGTCGTCGATGTAGAGCGGCAGGTCCTGAAGCGCGGCGGACGCGCGCACCAGCTCGCGGAACTGCGCCTGATTGATCTTGCCCATGCGCAGGTCCTCGGAGCTGATCCGCGCCTGCTCGGCGAGGATACGCGTCGCGAGCTGGTCCGCCGACATTTCGAGGCTGAAGAAGGCGACGCCCGCGCCGCTCGTCTTGTCGATCTGGTCGGCGCGGTCCTTCATCAGGCGTTCGGCGGCCGAGAAGGCGATGTTGGTGGCGAGCGCGGTCTTGCCCATCGCGGGGCGCCCGGCGAGGATGACGAGATCGGAGCGATGGAGCCCGCCGATCTTGGTGTTGAGCGCGTTGAGGCCGGTGGTGATGCCGGAAAGATGCCCGCCCGACTGCTTGGCGCGCTCCGCCATCTGCACGGCGAGCGTCGCGGACTGCGCGAAGCTCTTCACCGCGTTCGAGACCTCGCCTTCCTCGGCGACCTTGTAGAGCGCAAGCTCGGCCTGCTGTATCTGCTCGTGCGGGTTCACGTCCTCCGACGTGTCCGAGGCGCTCACCACCATCTCGCGTCCGACGCGCACCAGCTCGCGCAGGAGGGCGAGGTCGTAGATCTGTGCGGCGAAGTCCTTGGCGGCGATGAGCGCGGCGGACTGCTCGGTGAGCTGCGCGAGATAGGCCGGGCCGCCGAGCTCGGCGAGCGCCGGGTGCTCGGCGAACAGCGGACGCAGCGTCACCGGAGTCGCCAGCATGGCGCGGTCGACGAGCTTCAGGATGGCGGCATAGATCTCGCCGTGCACGGGTTCGAAGAAATGCTCAGGGCGCAGCTTCAGCTGCACGTCCTCGGCGAGCCGGTTGTCGATCATCATGGCGCCAAGCAGCGCCGCCTCCGCATCGAGGTTGTGCGGAAGAGTCGGCGAGTCGTCGGCAGGCGCCGGTACGGCACGAAGCGGTGTCAGCATGGGCGCACTATACATCGTCTTCCACGGCGTGCTCTGTGGAAATGCTGGGGATAAGCGTTTTTACCCGATCTCCCCGCGAAGCTCCTCGATGAGGTCCGGCACGGCGGTGAGGCGCGGCGCCTCGGCGTCGAGGATGGCGTGGAAGGCGCGCTTCTTGATCGCGGCCACGAAGCCCGGCTCCAGATGCTTGCCCTCGGGCAGCGCCGAGACGACGATGTCGATCACCCGGTCGACGCCGTGGAGGCGGCCCCAGAGATAGTCGTTCTCGCGGTAGGCGCGGCTGAAGAACGCGCCGAAGCTGTTGAACTTTATGCCTTTCAGCGTCGCGAGCGCACCGCCCTCGCGGATCGCGCGCGCGTCGTCCGGCGAGATGCGGTCGACCTTGATCTCGTCGAACTCGTCGAGGCCCTCGCCCTGTAGCAGCGGGAAGGTGGCGATGTCGTAGAAGGGGAAGCCGAGATAGGCCTTCAGGAGCTGGGCGCGGAGGTCCGGCGCGGTGCAGTCCGTGATGATGGCGGCGAGCCGCGCGTCGCCGAGCGCATCGAAGTCGGTGAGCCCGAGCGCCTCGCCATAGGCCTCGATCACCGGCACGGGGTCCGCGTTCGCGGTTTCGGCGGGATTGCGGACCCACGGGCCGTAGAAGGCGAGCCGGCGGCGATCGAGATAGGGCGCGAGCAGGTCGTAGAGCGAGGCCTTCAGCGCCTCGGTCTTCTGAAGCTCCTCCGGTCCGCCCGCATCGCCCCATTCGTTGACGCGCCGGACGATGAAGCGCAGCCGCCGGATGCGGAAGCCGAGGTCGTAGCGGCGCAGGAACCGCACGAAGACGTCGGTGTCGGCGTCCCTCGGGCGGGTGGTCTTGGTCACGCGGTCGATGCCGCTCTTGCGGATATGCCGCCAGACCTCCTTGCGGACGCGCTCCGCGGCGTCGCGTTCGTGCTCGCCGAGGTCGGCGAACAGCCGCGCCATCTCCTCGACGATCTGGCTGAGCTTCAGGTGCGCGTAGGACGGGTAGGTGAAGCCCGCACGCAGCACGGCCTCGGCGTTCGCCTGCGCGCGCCACTGCTGGAGCTTCGCGGGCAGCACCTTCGCGCGGAGCCGGCGGCGGCCGATCGCGTCCTCGATCGCCTCGTCCACCGTGGCGCGCACGCCCTCGACGACATGGCTGAGGCGCCGCACGCGGGCCGAAAGCCCGGCGAGGTGGTCGAGGTCGTCGCGGATCGGCTGCTCGCGCGGGATGTCGGACAGCGAGCGCAGGATCGTCGAGAAGAAGCCCGGCGGCTTCGTGGTGTCGATGCGCGCGCCGATGGCGCGGATGCCGGGCTTGGGGTCGATATAGACGAAGCGGCGGTCGATCTCGCGGTGCGCCGGACGCTGGCGGAGCGCGGCGATGGCGGGCGAGAACGGCGCGTTGTTGAGGATGCTGCCGTCGAGCAGCGCTGCGTTCGCCGGATCGAGCCCCGCCGTGGCGCGGTGCGGGAACACGCGCGACAGGAACGACGTCCGCTCCGGCCACGGCTTGCCGCCCTTCGCCAGCACGCGGTCGAGCTCGCTCGGCTGGAACGGCGGGAAGGCGCCGGGGAAGGACGCGGTGGCGCGCGCCGCGAAGGTGAGCGAGGGGATGTCGGCGAGCTTCCGCTCCGCGCCGCGCTCGCTCGAATCGCGGAAGGTGATGAGCTTGCGATGCTCGACCTCCATCACCTCCTCGGGGCTGTGCAGGCGCAGGCGCTCCGGGTAGCCGTGATAGTCGGTGACGGTGACGAACAGGTCGAGCGGCTGGCCGGGCGGCAGCAGCGGCGAGGCCGCCTTCGTCTCCGCCATCGCCTCGAACGCGCCGAGCAGCAGCTCGGTGAAATGCTCGCCCGAGAACGGCGGCTCGAACCAGCGCGAGCGGATGAAGCGCGAGACCTTGATGCGCAGCTCCTCGCGCGCGCCCTTCTCGACGATCTCGTCGAGCGGGTCGGTCTGCCCGCGCGCCATCCAGAGCAGCGGCCGCGCGTAGAACTTGCTCCAGCGCGATTTCGGCACCGCCGCGGGGTCGAGGAGCTCGTCGGCGTCCGCCTTGTCGAGCCAGAGGTCGGCGAGCGGGGCGAGGCTCTGGCCGGACGAGATCGCCTGCGCGAGGAAGATGCCGTTGATGCCGCCCGCAGACGCGC
>JACFNY010000485.1 GCA_019454625.1 Sphingomonadaceae bacterium | reverse complement strand
ACGAGATGAACTGGTCGAACACCACCTGCGCGCCGTTGGCGAAGTCGCCGAACTGCGCCTCCCACATGGTCAGCGCGCGCGGCTCGGCGAGGCTGAAGCCGTATTCGAAACCGAGCACCGCCTCTTCCGAGAGCATCGAGTTGATGACCTCGTAATTGGCCTGCTGCGGGCCGAGGTTGTTCAGCGGGATGTAGCGGTTCTCGTTGCGCTGGTCGTAGAGCACGGAATGGCGCTGCGAGAAGGTGCCGCGCTCGGAATCCTGGCCGGACAGGCGGATCGGGTTGCCCTCGTACAGGATCGAGCCGAAGGCGAGCGCCTCGGCCGTCGCCCAGTCGATGCCCTCGCCGGAGTCGATCGCCTTGCGGCGGTTCTCGAGGAAGCGGCCGATGGTGCGGTGGACCTCGAAATCGGCCGGCACCTCGGTCAGCTTCCTGCCGATCTCCTTCAGCGTCTTCATCGGCACCGAGGTCTTGCCGCGGCGCTGCTCGTCCTGGTTGTCGGCGGTGCGCAGGCCCGACCACGCGCCGTCGAGCCAGTCGGCCTTGTTCGGCTTGTAGCTCTGGCCGGCCTCGAACTCGGCCTCCAGATGCGCGCGCCAGTCGGCCCGCATCTTGTCGATCTCGGCCGCGGTGACCAGCCCTTCCGCGATCAGCTTGTCGCCGTAGAGCTGCACCGTGGACTTGTGACCGCGGATGGCGCGGTACATCATCGGCTGGGTGAAGCCGGGCTCGTCGCCCTCGTTGTGGCCGAAACGGCGATAGCAGAACATGTCGACCACCACCGGCTTGTGGAACTTCATCCGGAACTCGGTGGCGATCTTGGCGGCATAGACCACCGCTTCCGGATCGTCGCCGTTGACGTGGAAGATCGGCGCCTCGATCATCTTGGCGACGTCCGACGGATAGGGCGAGGACCGCGAGAAGCGCGGATTGGTGGTGAAGCCGATCTGGTTGTTGATGATGAAGTGGACCGTGCCGGCGACGCGGTGGCCGCGAAGGCCGGAAAGGCCGAGGATTTCCGCCACGACGCCCTGGCCGGCAAAGGCGGCGTCGCCGTGCAGCAGGAGCGGCAGCACCTTGGCGCGCTCCTCCTGCGGAACGATCTCCTCGCGGGTGCGGCCGAAAATCTGGTCCTGCTTGGCCCGGGCCTTGCCCATCACCACCGGGTTGACGATCTCGAGATGCGAGGGATTGGCGGTCAGCGACAGGTGGACCTTGTTGCCGTCGAACTCGCGGTCCGACGACGCGCCGAGGTGGTACTTGACGTCGCCCGAGCCCTCGACGTCGTCGGGTGCGTAGGAGCCGCCCTTGAACTCGTGGAAGATGGCCCGGTGCGGCTTGGCCATAACCTGGCTCAGCACGTTCAGGCGGCCGCGATGGGCCATGCCGAACACGACCTCCTTCAGTCCCAGCGCGCCGCCGCGCTTGAC
>JACFNY010000029.1 GCA_019454625.1 Sphingomonadaceae bacterium | reverse complement strand
GCACCTTGCCGGTCTTCGCATCGTAGGCGCGGAACTTGCCGTCCGTGGTGCCCTGGAAGACGAGGCCGCCGCCGGTCGAAAGCAGCCCGCCGCTCCACAACGGCTGCGGCGCGGATTCCCACACAACCTTGCGCGCCACCGGGTCCCACGCCTTCAGCACGCTCTGCACCTTCGGCTTCGGCTGGTTCGCGAGCAGCGGTTCGTCCTCCGCCTCGAACGGCGGCATCAGCGGCGGACCCTTGCCCTCGTTGAGGCTGCCGGGCTGGTAGGTGACGCTGTCGTAGCCGACGTATTTCATCGGCGCCTCCAGCACCGGGATGTAGACGAGGCCGGTGTCCGGGCTGAACGCCATCGGCTGCCAGTTGTGGCCGCCCGAGACGGAGGGCCAGATGATCTTGGGCGAGGCCTTGTAGTCCATCGCCGCGTCGAGCACGGGCCGCCCGGTCTTCATGTCGACATGGCTCGCCCATGTGACGGTGGTGAACGGATCGGCAGAGAGAAGCTCGCCGGTGGCGCGGTCGAGCACGTAGAAGAAGCCGTTCTTCGGCGCCTGCATGATGACCTTGCGCGTCTTGCCGGCGATCTTGAGGTCGGCGAGGATCATGTGCTGCGTCGCGCCGAAGTCCCAGCTGTCGGCGGGCGTCGTCTGGTAGTGCCACTTGAGGCGGCCGGTGTTCGCGTCGATCGCGAGGATCGACGAGAGGTAGAGGTTGTCGCCGCCCGTGGGATCGCGCAGCCAGCTCGGGTGCGGCACGCCGTTGCTGGTGCCCGCGTAGACGAGATCGAGGTCGGGATCGTAGGCGATGGCGTCGTAGACGGTGCCGCCGCCGCCGAGGTCCCAGCGCGAATCCTTGCCCCATGTCTTGCGCGCTTCCGCCAGCTCCGGGTGCTCGTCCGGCTGCGAGGGGTCGCCGGGGACCGTGAAGAAGCGCCACGCGAGCTTGCCGGTCCTGAGATCGTAGGCGGAGACGTAGCCGCGCGCGTCCATGTCGCCGCCGCCGTTGCCGATGACGACGGTGCGGCCCGCGATGCGCGGTGCGCCGGTGACGCTGTAACTCTTCGCGCGGTCGATCAGCGTGTCGACGCGCCACAGGCGCTTGCCGGTTTTCGCGTCGAGCGCATCGAGCCAGCCGTCTACGACGCCGACGTAGACGCGCCCGTCCGCGTAGGCGACGCCCTTGTTGTTGACGTCGCAGCAGGTCTTGCGCGCCCACGCGCCTTCGGCCTCGGGGTCGTAGGTCCACAAGGGCGCGCCGGTCTTCGCGTCGAGCGCGTAGACGACGCTCCACGGCCCGGTCGCATACATCACGCCGTCCACGACGAGCGGCGTGCCCTGATTGCCGCGATGCACGCGGCCGCGCACCACGAATCCGTCGAACATCCACGCGAGGCCGAGACGATCGACGTTGCCCGTATCAATCGCGGCGAGCGGCGAATGACGCTCTTCGCGGGGCGTGAGGCCGGTGTGCGCCCAGTCCGTGCCGCCGCCGCCGCTCCACGAGCAGGCGGCGATCATCCCCGCGACCCCGCCGACCGCCAGCAGGGCTTTGAATCGAAGCGCCATGATCAATGTTCCCCATCCCTTTAAAGCAACGTGTACGTTGTTTTAAGCGATGAAACAAGATTGGCCGGTAGAAGCGCGCTGGTGGGGCCGCTCTCCCGGGTCAGAATATCCATTCGAGGCTTGCGCCGGCCGTGCGCGGCCGCGCAGTCGTGACCTGCCGGAAGCTCTGCCGGTACGGCGAGTAGGAAGCCTGATACACGCTGTAGAGCGTGCCGCGCGTGTCGAACATGTTGTCGACGAAAAGGCGCAGGACATGCCCGCCGAGCGGCAGGCGGATGCCGAGGTTGGCGAGCCAGTAGTCGCCGAGGCGCGCGTACTGCGGATTCGGGATGTCTCCGGCGAGGCCCGGCCGCACGGGGCCGAAATCCGCGGTCGAGGCGCCCGTGTACGTCACCATCAGGTTGATGCCCGCTTCACCGTCGCCGAGCGGGCGGGCGTAGTCGATGATCGCGGAACCCGAGACGCGCGGGACGAACGGGCTTCGCTCGCCCGCGAAACCGATGTCGTCGATGCGCTCGCGGAGCCGCACGTCGGTCCACGCCGCGCCGAGCGACAGGCTTAGGCCCGGCGATAGCCAGTCGCGCGTGCGGATTTCCAGTTCCACGCCCCGGCCGCGCGCCTTGCCGGCGTTGCCGCGCAGGCCGTTCAGCGTCGGCAGTTGCACCTGCGTCTGCATCTTCGACCAGTCGATGGCGTAGAGCGCGGCATTGAGGGCGACGTCGGCGCCGAGGTTCAGACGCCCTCCGATCTCGTAGTTCCAGATCTTGTCGGAATTGAACTGCTTGTAGCCTTGCGGGATCGGCGACGAGGTGGTTTCCACGTTGTAGCCGCCCGGGCGGACGCCTTGCGCGATCGTCAGGTAGACGAGGCCGGCGTCGTGCGCGAGGTCGTAGGAGGTGTTGAAGCGGTAGCTCTCGCCGTTCTCGTCGTAGCGGCCGAGGCTGATGTCGGTGGGCAGGGGCTCCCGGAGCGTGAAACCGTCGCCGTCCCGGTGCGCGGCGCTCCAGAAGTCCATGATGACGCGGCGCTGGCGCCGCCGGAAATCGTAGTGGCGCGCGCCGAGCGAGACGCGCCACGCGGGCGTGATCCTGTATCCCACCTCTCCGAACAGCGCGGAGTGGCGGAACGTCTCCCTGCCGCCGGAGAAGGAGAAATGATCGTCCGACAGGCCGGTCTGGAGGAACGCCTCGATGTCGCCCTGGCCGGGAAAGGGCACGGGCGCGAACAGGTCGTAGGCGTTGCGATGCGTCGACCGGTAGTAGTAGCCGCCGAGAATCCAGTCGAGCCGGCTCTCCGCGCCGGAGACCAGACGGATTTCCTGCGCCCATGCCCGCGCATCGTCGCGGCCCCTGTTGTAGATCGTGAATTCGGGAAGCGGGAACCGCTGGCCGACGCGCAGCGCCCAGGTCTGGTCGTGGCGGGCGTAGGTGAAGTCCTGCGACTGCCTGCGGTCGACATCGAACAGGCTGGTGGTGGAGGTCAGCGTGGCGAAGCCCAGCTCCTGCTCCACGTTCACGGCGCCGAGGTTCGCGGTTTCGGTCATCCAGCCCGCGTTGGGGTGGTTCACGGTGTCCGGCCCCAGCGTGCTCTCGGACCAGCTTCGCTCGCCGTACTGCGACCTCTGGCGATAGTAGCTGAGGTCGATCGTGGTGCCCTCGGCGGGAAGCAACCTGAGCGCGGCGCGCAGCGAGACGGTGGACTCGTCGTTGACGTCGCGGGTCCCCAGCCGCGCGTTGTCGATATAACCGCCGCTGCGGAAATAACCCACGGCAATGCGGAGAGCGGCCTTGTCGGAGACGATCGGAAGGTTGGCGCTGCCGGTCAGCTCGTAGTCCGTGCCGCCGCCCTTAACCGTGCCCGCCATCCCCCCGGCCTTGCCCTCGAAGCCGCCCGGATCGGGTTTCACCGATACGTAGCGGATCACGCCGCCGATCGCGCCCGCACCGTAGAGCGTGCCCTGCGGCCCGCGCAGCACCTCGATGCGCTCGACCTCGAGCAGCTTCAGGTCGAGCGGGCGGAAGGTCACGGGGCGGTCGACGTTGATGTCGTCCACGAACACGGCGGTCGTCGCGACGAGGCCGATGTCGGTGCCCGACCGCAGCCCGCGAAGGAACGGCCGGAAGCCGTCGCGCCCGCCCTCGTCGCTGAACGTGAGGCCGGGGATGGTGCGGGCGTAGTCGGCGAGGCGGCGCGCGCCCGTCCGGTTCAGCGTCCGCCCGGAAAGCACCTGGATATTGTACGGCACCTCCGCGACGCTCGTGTCCCGGCGCGTGGCGGTGACGATGATCTCGGCGTCCTCGATGGGCGCGCGCGCCGGGCGGGGAACGATCGCGACGGCGCCCGAACGGTCGGTCCGCGCCTCCAGCCCGGTGCCGCGTAGGATCAGGCGCAACGCCGCCCTTGCCGTCAGCCTGCCGCGCACGGCTTCGGCCTGCAATCCGCGGACCTGATCCGTGCTGTAGAGGATGCTGAGGCCGGATTGCCGCGCGAGATCATCGAGCATCACGGCGAGGTCGCCGCCTGCGATGTCGAGGCCGCGCGGGTCTGTTTGGGCGCGCGCGGAAAGGGCGAGGGCGCAAAGGCACGCGCCGATCGCGACTGTCGCTATCCGTCCGCTATGACGATTCACTGGGCCCTTTCGGGGCGCATGTCAGGGAAGAACGAGGGCCACTCACATGTCCTCGACATCCCCTCTCGGCGCCGCCTTTCCTCCCGAAATTTCGATCGTGTCCCCCGAGGTCACGACCTGCAACCCGAATACGTTCTCCAGCAGCCGTGTGAAAGCGTCGATGTCGGTGGCGCGGAAGCTGCCGCCGATGCGGAGCGCCGCGGTGTCCTCGTCGGCGATCCTGATCTGGCGATGATTGTAGCGGTTGAACTCGTCGACGGCGGCGCGCAGCGTCACGTCGTTGAAGCGCAGCTGGTCGTTGCGCCACGCAAGCGCTTCCTCGACCCGTTGGGGCGCCTCCGTCTGCACGAGGATCGAGGCCTGCTCGACGGTCGCCGTGTCGCCCGCCGTCAGCAACGTCGCCGCACCCGTTCCGTCCGCCGCACCGACCCGGACGCGGCCTTCCAGAACCGCGACGCTGAGCCGCGTGTCGTCCTTCCGCACCGAGAAGCGGGTGCCCACCACCGTGATCTGGCGCGAGCCCGAATAGACGATGAACGGATGCGCCTTGTCCGGCGCGATGGAGAAGAACGCCTCCCCCTGATCGAGCCACGCAGTGCGCTGCCGGTCGTTGACCGTGGCCCGGAGACGGCTGTTCGTGTTCAGTTCGATGCTGCTGCCGTCGTCGAGCGATATGGTCGACCGGCCGCCGACCTTCGTCGCGTAGGTGAGCGTGGCGGGCTCGGTGCTGCGCATCAGCGGGATGCCGACGACAAGGAGGACCGCAGCGGCGGCGGCCAGCGCGGCGGACCACGCCGCCTTGTGCCAGTGCGGACGCTGCGGTTCCGTCGTCGGCGCGCCGCGCCCGGAGAGAGCGTCGAGCTTCTCCCATCCCGCGCGCAGCCTCAGATAGGCGACGCGGTGTTCGGTCGACTGGCTGATCCAGTTTTCGAAATCGGTATTGTCCCCGGCGTTCCAGTCCTGCCCGTCCTGCCGCGCGATCCACAGCGCGGCCTGCTGCTCGATGACTTCACGCTGGCTCATCGCCGCCTCCCCGGGCAACGAGGCGCAGGCGGGCGGGCGGGCGCTTGATCCTGCCGTCGCCGCCCGACATGAAGTCTATGAGCGCGCGCATCCCCAACGCCGTCTGGCGCTCCACCGTGTCTATGCCGATGTTCATCTCGCGCGCGACCTGCTTCTGCGACAGGCCTTTCACCTTGCGGAGCAGAATCACCTCGCGGCAGCGCGGCGGAAGGTTGCCGAGGCCTTCCTCGACGCGGCGAAGCTCGTCGCGGGCGAGGGCATTGCGCTCGGGCGTGACGGAATCGACGCCGAAGTCGTCGATCTCCCCGCTTTGCTCGATGTGCACGATCTTCGCGCGCCGCGCGTGGCTGATGAGCAGGTTGCGCGCCACCGTCCGGACGAAGGCGGAGACATGGACGGGGCGGGAAACGCGCGCGGCATCATAGACCTGCGTGTAGATTTCCTGCCGCAAATCCTCGGGTTCCGCCAGAGTCCCGCAGTTCCGTCGCAGGTATCGCATCAGCATGGGCTCGCAGGCCAGCACCTCGGTCATGAACCACCGATCCAGGTCATCAAGGCCGCCCTCGCCGCCAGCTTTCACCAACACATCTCCCGCCGACATGGTACAGAGACGCGCCGCCGGCCAAAATCCGGTACACCGATACAGGGTTCGGGGCGGCCTATGAAGTCCGGCCGTCCGTTCCGAGCCCGGCGATCTTGCGCGCGGCAGCGATAAAATCGGCCCGTTCGGCGGCGGCGAGCGGCGCCAGCATGAGCGCCTCGACGCGCCGCGTTTCATCCTCGATCGCCAGCAGCACCGCAAGGCCGTCGGCGGATATGCGAAGATCATGGCAGCGCGGATCGCGCGCCGAGCGCCGCCGGACGACGACGCCCCGGGCAATGAGCCGTGCGATGATCTCGCGCAGCGTGTTGCGGTCGATACCGGTGCGCGCGGTGAGCGCGCGGAAGCTGCTGCCGGGCGACTGGTGAACGGCGATCAGGACCGCCGTCTGCTGGGGGGTGAGGGCGAATTCGGCGGCCGCCTCGCTGAACAGCGCCTGAAACCGCTGGTGACACCGGCGGAGGAGATGTCCGGGCGCCCATCCAAGGTCGAAGTCCTCAAACGGAAGCCCGGACATGCCGATCCGTCATTCGTCGACCGGCGCGGTGCCGTATTTCTCGTCCATGCGCACGCGCTCCTCGTGCAGGCGGCGGTGCTGGTCGTAGGTGAGGCCCGCGCCGAGCTGGTACTGGAAGCGGTCGTTCCATGCCTTGCGCTGCGCTTCGGGCAGAGCGCGGATACGCAGGCGCAGCCGGTAGCGCTCTTCATCGGTCATGCGCGTGTACGCAGGGGCGTCCGGCACGGGGATTCCGGTCGGGTTCGTGAACGCCGCGGGCTTCGGCGCCGGAGCCGGCATCTTCGCCGTCCGCGAGTAGGCGAAATGCACGCCATGCGCGATGGCGGCCGGGATCACGCTGCCGTGGTCGAGGCCGTCCACCGCGATGAACTTCGCCTCGATGCCGGGCAGGCCCGCGAGCCAGCCCGCATATTCGCGGGCGTTGTCCACCTGCGTGCGCTGCCGGAGCTCGCGCGGCGATTCGGGCGGGAAATCGGGGTCCGGGTCCTGCTCGTACTCGCCCACCGTGATGAGGACGCGCGCCGACAGACCCTGCGTCTCCATCTTGGGGCCGAGCCGCCCGCGGAAGTTGCCGCGCTTCACCATGCCGCCCTCGAACCAGATCGAGGGGCTCGCCGCGACATAGGTGTCGAACGTGTCCGGACGGTTGACGAGCGCGTAGAGCGTGAACAGGCCGCCGAGCGAGTGGCCGAACAGCATCTCGCGCTTGCCGTCGATCTTCCAGCGCTTGCCGATCGCGGGCTTCAGCGTGTCGCGCACGAACGCAAGGAACGTCTCCGCGCCGCCGGTGCCGGGGGTCTTGTTGGGTTCGGAGCCGTAGGCGGGCGTGTAGTCGACGGCGCGCTCCTTGCGCGGGTCCGCGCCCGCCGGATAGCCGATGCCGACGACGACGCTTTGTTCGCCCACGTCCTGCCGCCGCGCCATCAGCCGCACCGATTCGGTCATCGCGCCGAACATGATGTGCGGATCGAGCACGTAGACGACGGGATAGCCCCCGGCGGGCGCGGGGCCTGTCGGCGCGGCGACGACGATCTCGTAGGGGCGCCCGTTCGCGGCGGTGAGGGCAAAGGTCTCGATCGCCTCGTGCGCCATGCGCGCGGACGCTTCGGCGTGCGCGGGCGCGGACAGCACGACGACCAGGGCCGCGACGGCGAAACGGAGCTTACGGTACATGGGGGGCACAATCCTTTGCAGGCCGTCAGATGAACATCATCGCGCGTCGAGCGCGAAGCCGAGCGCGGCATTGAGCGCGGCAGGCAGCATCGAGACGTGCTCCTGCCCCTCGATTTCCTTGTAGTAGACCCGCATCGGCGCCACCGATTTCACCATCTCGCGGGCATCCAGCAGCATGTATCCGAGCTCCTCGGCGCCGACGACGACCATCAGCTCGTTGTTGTCGCCCCGTGTCTGCCGCTCCGCCAGGTAGCGGTCGCGCTCGGCGAGGAGCGAGCGGCCGTTCCACCAGATCGAGGGACTGCCGGCGACATATTTCCGGAAGGCGTCCGGCCGGTTGAACAGCACGTGGAGCACGAACTGCCCGCCGAGCGAATGGCCGAACAGCGTCTGCCGTTCGGGATCGACCTTGTAGCGGCTTTTGACGAGCGGCTTCACGCGATCGAGAAGCAGCGCGAGGAACGCATCGCGCCCGCCGGTGCGCTGCACGCTCTTCATCTTGGCAGGGACGAATTTCGGGTCCGTCTTCGGCGTCATGTCGAAGAAGCGGCGGGGGCCGTCGAACGGCGTGTCGATCGGGTAGCCGACCGCGACGATGATCGCGGGGCCGATGCGCCCGGCCTGAAGCCGCGCCGCCTCCACCATCGAGCCGAACACCGAATTGCCGTCGAGCAGGTAGATCACCGGATAGCCCGCGGCGGGGGCGGGGCCGGTCGGTGCGGACACGAAGACGCGGTAGGCGCCGTTTTCGGACGGGATGTCGAATTGCCGCGCGCCGCTGATCGCGGCGGCGGCCTCGGCGGGAGGCGGCGAGGTTTCACCGCCTCCCGCCGCCGCAGCGGACGCGGCCTGCGTCACCGCTGCGGTGAGGAGGAGACTCGCGACGGGGACGAGCAGGCCGGATCGTGTCATGGGACGTCTTTCCCGTTTCGCTCAGAACCTCTTGGTGAGCTGGAGCGAGACGAAACGCCCGCGCCCGCTTGCGTTGTTGGCGTCGTAGGCGTCCGGGCGGGCCCGGTTCGGCGCTCCGCCGTCGACGAAGGGCGGGTCCTTGTCGAAGACGTTGACCGCCGAAAGCGTGGCGACAAGGCCGCTGAGGAAGCCGGAGTCCGCCTTGAAGGCGTAGCTCGCCTGCAGGTCGACCGTGGTCCAGTCGTCGATCCGGCGCGTCTCGCCCGGCTGGAGCACGGCCGCCGTGCCCGCGGGGTTCATCGCATACACGGTCATGTTCCTGTAGGCGCCGATGTAGTTCACCGTCGCGGAAAGGCCGAGATGCTCGCCCTGCCACGAAAGGCGCCCCTGCGTGCGGAACGAGACCGGGTTCGCGAGCGCGCCCTGATAGACGTTGAGCAGGCTCTGGTATGCGGCGCCCGGCGCGGATTGCAGCTTGTAGGAGAACAGCTTGGTGGCGTTCGCGGCGAGCTGGAAGGTGCCGAGCCGTTCGGTCGGGATCTGGTAGTCGACCCGCATGTCGAGCCCGCGTTCCTTGAGCGCGCCGAAGTTGCGGTAGGTCGCGTAGGCGACCATCGCCACCTCGTCGGGCGTGCGGAAGATCGACGTCACCTGACCCGAATAGCGCGGATCCGCCATCAGCGAGGCGACGAGCTCAGGGGACGGATCGAAGACGAACAGGTCGGCGAAGATGCTGTTCGGGTTGGTGACGGCGTCGGCGAGATAGACCGGCACGTCGCCGCCGCTGATGATGCGGATGCGATCCTTGATCTTCACGTCGAAATAGTTCGCCTCCAGACGCAGGCCGGGCACGAACGAAGGCTGATATTCGAAGCCGAAGGAGAAGGTCTCGGCCTTCTCCGGCTTCAGGTCCGGGTTGCCGCCGACCACGACGAGGGTCGTGACCGTGCAGTTGGTGCCCGGCGCGCCAGTGACGTTCTGCTCGACGACGGTGTTGCCGCAGGGGACGCTGTAGCCGCGATCCGACATCGAGATGGCGTTGCCGCCGCCGACGGGCGCCGGGCCGGTGTCGCGGTCGCGAAGGCCGGGCGCGTGGAACGACGTGCCCCATGTGCCGCGCAGCGTCAGGTCGCCTGCCGGTTTCCAGCGGAAGCTCGCCTTGGGATTGGTGGTCGAGGTGTAGTCGAAATATTTCTCGTGGCGCAGCGCGAAGGAGAGGTCGAGCTCCTGCACGAACGGCATCGCGTTGTCGGCACCGACGAGCGGGACGAGCACCTCGCCGTAGATCGCGCCCACGGTGCGGGAATGCGTGTTGTACTTCACGTATTCCGTGTCGATGCTGGCGGTGTTGTAGAGGAGGTTGCCCGAGATCTTTTCGTGGCGGATGTCGATGCCGCCGGCGAGCTTCACCGCGCCGCCCGGAATTTCGAACAGCGTGCCGTCCGCCTTCGCCATGCCCTGCCAGACCTGCGAGAGGAATGACAGCGTCTGGAAGCCGATCACCTGCGAGACCGCCTCCGGGCTGTTGTTCGCGATCGACGTGAACGGGTTGAACGGAACGTAGCCGAGCGCGGCGCAGAACTGCTTGGTCGGGTCCGTGCCCGCATAGGTGGAGGGGACGCCCATCACGGCGCAGTCGAGCGAGTTCGGCGCCTGCACCAAATTGCCGCCCATCAGGATCTGGTCGAAATTATTGGCGCCGTTGCGCAGCGCGTCCGAACGGCGCGACTGGTCCTCCGCCCCGTAGGTGAAGGACACTTCGGCCTGCCAGTCGCTGAACAGCGGGATGTCGGCCACCAGCGACGCGCCGTAGCTGTCGACGGCGTAGTCGCTTTCCAGAACCTTCTCGGTGACGAGATAGTTGACGTTGATGAGGTTCTTCACCGGCAGCCCGGGCCGGAATGCGCGTGTCGCATACAGGCCGGGAAGATTGGTGGGATTGGTGATGAAATAGGGGTTGGTGTCGCGAACCGCCGCGCCCTGGAGGCCGAGCGACGTGTAGCCGAGATAGGCGTGGCCGCGCCGCCGCGTGTAACGGAAATCGGCGTGGAGGGAGGCGTTCCCGACGTCCTGGTTCCACGCGACGTAGACGCTGTGGCGCTCCTGCCGCGGGCTGAGATCGACCTCGTCGTAGGGATTGTTCGTGCTGAAGGGGTTGCTAGCGGCCGGAAGCAGATCGGCGGCGGTGAGCCCGACGCCGTTCTGGTTCGGCGGAATGATGTAGGTGGGATTCGCCGTCGCGCCCGCCGCGGTGCCGGTGATGTTAGCCTGCACGCCGAAACGGTTGTTGAGACGGCGCCAGTTGATGCCCCCGACGGACTCGAAGTTCGCGCCGTAGGTGAAATCGCGGTCCTCGGCGCGGATGCGGGTCTGCTTGCTGAATTCGTAGGCGACGGAGATGTCGCCGGTGTCCCACGTGGTGCCGAGCGTCTGGCTGAACTGGGTGAGGCGCCCGCCGCCCTGCGTCGCCTCGCCGTAGCGCAGCGTCGTCACGGGATCGGTGAAGCGCTTCTTCAGGATGAAGTTCACGACGCCGCCGACGGCATCGGAGCCGTAGATGGCCGACGCGCCGTCCGTCACCACCTCGACGCGCTCGATGACGGCGAGCGGGATGTTCGAGATGTCGACGAATTCGGCGTACTGGCCCGAGCCGGGCATCCGGCGGCCGTTGACGAGCGTCAGCGTCGAGAGCGGGCCGAGGCCGCGCAGGTTCAGGCCTTGTCCGGCGGAGACGTTGGCGCCGTTGTTGCCGATGCGCGAGACGCCGACGCTGAGCTGGTCGCTTTCGACGCCGCCCTGAAAGTTCTGCGGCAGGTCGCGCAGATATTCGGAAACGCTCGCCTTGCCCGATTGCAGGATGTCCTCGGTGCCGATGGTGAGGAGTGGCGCACCCGTCGGCGCGACGCCGCGGATGTTGCTGCCGGTGACGACGATCTCCTCGCCGGCCACGACGCCGGTTTGCGCCCGGGCCGTCGTGGCTGCCAGCGCGAGAACGGAAATACCTGAAATATAGAGAATTTTCTTCGTCATAAGTCCCCCTTGTCCCCGGAAGTCCGCTTTTCCCGAGCGGCGTTTCACGGTGCTGCGTTGCTGGTTTTCGACGAGGGGCGTCAATCAAATTTCGAAAAAAATGGCGTGTGTTACGGATAATTGTTTTTCGAGCGTCTCTTATATCTGATTTTTTCGATATTTTTATCGGACAGGAGAGGGCGTTGCGCAAACTCATGATTTCGTTGTGGAAACACGGCCACGCAGGATCGCCGGGCGCCGATCGGCTGTCGAGGCGCGGGATCGGGGCGGCGTCGAGGCTGCGGCGAATCGGCCTGGCCGCCGGTTTCATCCTGCTGCTGGCGCCGACCGCCGCCGTGCAGGCCGAGACCCCGAAGCTCCCCGAGCCCGTGACGCGGCAGGCGTCGGTACGTCTCGCCGACGGCCGGTCGCTCGCCTATCAGGTCACGGCGGGCGCGCTTCCGGTCGAAGGGCCGGGCGGCGAACTTCTCGGCGAGGTCAGCTACACGGCCTATGTGGCGGCGGGGCAGGAAAGGGCGCGTCGTCCCGTGACCTTCGCGTTCAACGGCGGTCCCGGCGCATCGTCGGTGTTCCTCCACATCGGCCTGCTCGGACCGAAACGCGTCGACTTCGCCGTTGCCGGGTCGACGCCTTCGGATGCCACGCCGCTTCTCGACAATCCCGATACGTGGCTCGCCTTCACCGATCTCGTGTTCGTCGATCCGGTCGGCACGGGTTTCAGCAAGGTGCACGCCGCGCCGGATGCCGCGCGCAAGCATTTCTTTGGGACGCGTCAGGACGCCGACTATCTTTCCGGCTTCGTCGCCCGCTGGCTCGCGAAGAACGGCCGCATGGCGTCGCCCAAGTATCTGGTCGGCGAAAGCTACGCGGGCATCCGCGTGCCCAAGATGGCGTACCGGCTGGTGAAGGTGGAAGGCGTCGCGGTCTCCGGCATCATCCTGCTGTCGCCGCTGCTCAATTCCGTGATGTCGGCGGAGCCCGACATTTCGCCGCTGCCGTGGGTGTCGCGCCTGCCGTCGATGGCGGCGACGCATCTCGAAC
>JACFNY010000484.1 GCA_019454625.1 Sphingomonadaceae bacterium | reverse complement strand
TTCATCATCGCGGTCAAGGACAACACCAAGGCCGGCATCCTCGCCGCCTTCCGCGCCCGCATCGACAACGACCGCGACACGGAGTTCGCCGCCGCCTGCAAGCAGGTGGAGCGCATTGCCGAATTGCGGCTCAACGCCCTCCTCCCCGCCTGAAGGACGAATCCAAGATGACCGGCCGCACCTATTACGCGCCGCATGGGGGCCTGCCCCCGCAGACCGAGCTTCACACCGGCCGCGCCGTGTTCACCGACGCCTACGCGGTGATCCCGAAAGGGGTGATGAGCGACATCGTCAGCTCCTACCTGCCGTTCTGGGAGGGAACGCGGCTGTGGGTGCTGTCGCGGCCGCTCTCCGGCTTCGCCGAGACGTTCTCGCAATACATCATGGAGGTCGCCCCCGGCGGCGGCAGCGACCGGCCGGAGCCAGAGGCCGACGCCGAGGGCGTCCTGTTCGTGGTCGAGGGCGCGTTGACGGTCACGCTCGACGGCGAAGACCATGTGCTGACGCCCGGCGGCTACGCCTATCTGCCGCCGGCGAGCGGCTGGACGGCGCGGAATGCGGGAGCCGGGACCGCGCGCTTCCACTGGATCAGAAAAGCCTACGACTTCGTCGAGGGTCTGGAAGCGCCGGATGCGCTGTTCCTCAACGAGGCCGACATCGCGCCGTCGCCGATGCCGGACACCGAAGGGCGCTGGGCGACGACGCGCTTCGTCGACCCGGAGGACCTGCGCCACGACATGCACGTCACCGTCGTCACCTTCGAGCCGGGCGGGCTGATCCCGTTCGAGGAGACGCATGTGATGGAGCACGGCCTCTACGTGCTGGAGGGCAAGGCGGTCTACAAGCTCAACAAGGATTGGGTCGAGGTCGAGGCCGGCGACTATATGTGGCTGCGCGCCTTCTGCCCGCAGGCCTGCTATGCCGGGGGGCCGGGCAGGTTCCGCTACCTGCTCTACAAGGACGTCAACCGCCACGCGAAGCTCGCGTTTCGATGAGCCGCACCCTTTCCGCACAGAAACTGACGCGCGCGGCCTTCGCCCCGTTCGGCGACGTCATCGACACCGACTGGGCAAACCACTTCCCGATCAACGCGGGCAAGTGCGAGCGCTATCACGACCTCGCAAGAGTCGAGGCCGAGGGGCCGAACGCGCGGGTGCTGATCTCGCTGTTCAGGGGCACGCCCTACGACTTCCCGCTGAAGCTCGGCATGGTCGAGCGCCATCCGTTCGGCAGCCAGGCGTTCATGCCGCTCACGCCGGCGCCGTTCCTCGTCGTCGTCTGCCCCGACGGGTCCAAAGGTCCGGGCGCGCCACATGCCGTCGTCACCCGGCCGGGCCAGGGCGTCAGCTACCGTCGCAACACATGGCATGGCGTTCTGACGCCGATCGGCGCGGCCCAGGATTTCCTCGTCGTCGACCGCGGCGGCGACG
>JACFNY010000483.1 GCA_019454625.1 Sphingomonadaceae bacterium | reverse complement strand
GGCCTCCGCCTGACGGCGGCGCAGGTCGAGATCGGCGGGCAGCGCGGCGCGCGCGCCGGCGAGCACAGCGAGCGCGCGGTGCGGCTTGCCGCTCGCCACGAGCAGTTCGGCGAGCCGCACGGCGACACTCGCCCGCGCCGTGCCCTCAAGCCGGTTGGCAACCTGGTGGTCGAGCAACTGCGCCGCCTCGGCGACCATGCCCGCACCGGCAAGGCGTTTGGTAAGACGGCGGATCATGGCGTCGGCTTCGGGGCCTTGCGGGGCGTAGTCCGGGAAATCGCGGAACAGGGCGAAGGCCTGCGCGGGCGGCAGTTGGGCGCCATCCTCCGCGAAGGCGGCGGCGAAGCGCCGGGCAAGCTTCTGGCGCAGCGCGGGCGCGCCCGGAAAGCCGTCCGCGACCGCGCTCCACGCCGCGAAGGCGCCGGGCACGTCGCCCGATGCGTCCCTGAGATCGCCGAGCGCCATCAGCAAGTCCCGCTCCGCCGCGCCGCCGCGCCAGCGGCTTTCGAGCCGCTCCAGACGGCCGAGCGCGGCTTTCGCACCGAGACGGCCCGCCGCGACCTCGATTTGCGTGGCGGCAACTTCGGCCCGCAGCGCCGCGATGGGATTCGCGCTCTCCGCAGCGCGCCGGAAATGCGCCAGCGCCGCCTCGGGCGCGCTGCCGCGCAGCGTGACGCCCCGCCAGTATTCGGCCTCGCCCCGCTGGAGCGGGGACAGGCCCTCCATCCCGCGAAGCACCGCCGCCGCGGCATCCGTGTCGCCCGCCTCCGCATAGGTGCGGACAACGGCCATCAGGTAGGGGACCCGTGCCGCCGCGGTCATCGCCGCAAGCGCGGGCGCAGCGCAGCGGTGGGCGTCGGCGACCACCGCGCGCAGCCGCAGCCGCGCCGCCGCGGCGAGGCGCTGAAGGCAGGCGGCGGGCGCTTCGGCGAGCGCCGGTGTATCAAGCTGCGCGAGCGCCTTTTCCGGCTCCCCGATCGCCGTGAGAACCTCGGCGCGCAGCAGCCGGAATTCCGGTGTTTCCGCGCGGCCCGGCGAATCGGCGCCGAGCACGCCGAGCACGCCGTCCGCCTCGGCATGGAGACCGGCGGCGGCATAGTCCCGCGCCAGCCGCCAGCGCCACTCAGGCCGCTCGGCATCCGGCGCGACGCTGAGCGCCCGGAGCCCGGCGCGAACGTCCGGCGCATCGCCCGAAACGGGTGCCGGAGCCGCCAGCGCGAGCGCGGCGAGCAACAATGATCGTTTGGAGAGAAGGCGCACGGCCTAGTCCTCGCCGCGCGGGCGGAACGTCTTTCCCGGCTGCCGTTCCGTCTCGCGGTCGGTGAGCCGCACCGCCACGTGGTTGCCGCAGCGGCCCATGCGGCCGTGCCCGACGGTGCGCCCGCCGCAGCGCAGCGTGACCGGATGCGTCTCGCGCGTGCCGAACAGGATGG
>JACFNY010000482.1 GCA_019454625.1 Sphingomonadaceae bacterium | reverse complement strand
ACCTCCGTTTGCGCCACGACCGTCGCCGAACGCACGTTCTTGTCGAGGATGCCCATTTCGCCGAATGCCTGACCGGCGTGCAGCCGCGTGATGCGACGACGGCGGTTGCGGCCGAGTTCGATTTCCACCGACACCTCGCCCGAGCCGAGGAAATACAGGCATTCGGCCGGGCTCCCTTCGGAGACGATGGTGTCGCCCTTGCTGAAGCGGACACGCGCGAGCTTGCTTTCCAGCACGGCGAGCTCCTCCGGCTTCAGGCCGGCGCACAGCGCCTGGCGGGCAAGCGGGGCTTCGCCCGGCGGCCCGGTCTCGGGGTGGCGCTCGAGCAGGCGGTGTTCGCACCACTCGAGCGCGTGGTCCAGGTCTTCGAAGCCATGGGGGCGTGCGTCGGCGGGAAGGCCGATACATTCGCGCAGATGACGCTCGAAGCGGAAGTGTCGGGGCAGACCGGCGAACAGCAGCAGCCGATCGCGCCGGTCCAGTTCCGCGCGCAGGTCGGCGAGCAGCCGTGTCGCTGCCTGATCGATTGCCAGAACCCGGCGGAGATCGAGAATGACGATCTCGACGTGTTCGAGCTGATCGAACACGTCGCGCGTCACATATTCGGCCGTGCCGAACACCATGTCGCCCTGCAGCTCGTAGACGCGGATCTTGCGGCCAAGCGCCTCGATCAATTCCGCGATGCCCGGCGGCCGGTCGTGGCGGGAGTTGATTTCGGCGGCGTCGTAGCGTGCCCGGACTGCGGAGGCGCCGGATCGCAGGCCGTGGAACATGTGCAGGCCGAACTCCTGAGACAGCCGGCGACAGATTTCGACCCCGCGTACGCTGTTGCCCTGATCATCGAGGCGGGGCGAGAACACGCCCAGTCCGAACTGGCCGGGCAGCACGGCCAGGATGCCGCCGCCGACGCCACTCTTGGCCGGCATGCCGACTTCGAATATCCAGTTGCCCGAGGCGTCATACATGCCGCAGGTGGCCATCACGCTCAAGACCTTTTCGACGTGCGCAGGCTTCAGCACCTCGACGCCGGTGATCGGATTGACGCCACGGTTGGCGAGCGTCGCGGCCATGACGGAGAGGTCGCGGCAGCAGACCTCGACCGAGCACTGCCGGAAATACAGATCCAGATGCGGCTCTGGCTCGTTCTCGAGCATGTCGAAGTTGCGCAACAGGTGCGCGATGGCGCGATTGCGGTGGCCGGTTTCGCGCTCCGAGGCGTAGACCGACTCGTTCATGACCAGCGGATGGCCGGCATAGCGCCCGAAACAGCTCAGAATGCGGGCGAAGCGCTCTTCCGGCGAACCGCCGGCCACGAGCCCGGCCGTGGCAATGGCACCGGCGTTGATCATGGGGTTCATCGGGCGACCGGTCGCAGGCTCCAGCCGAATCGCGTTGAAGGCATCCCCAGTGGGCTCGACGCCGATGTAGCGGCGGAGCTTGT
>JACFNY010000481.1 GCA_019454625.1 Sphingomonadaceae bacterium | reverse complement strand
ACTTGCGCGTCCGCCATCGGCTCGGCAGCGATCCTTACGACCCGCGCGACAACATCCTGGCGGGCGTGGCTTACCTACGCGAAATGCACGACCGCTACGGCTCGCCGGGCTTTCTCGCCGCCTACAATGCCGGTCCCGGCCGCTACGAGGAATATCTGGCGGGACCGCGTTCCTTGCCGGCCGAAACCCGCGCCTATGTCGCCGCGCTCGCGCCTCTTGTTGGCGGCGAGGACATCGCCGGCCCCGTCACCGTTGCCACCGCCGAGCCATTGCCATGGACCCGTGCGCCGCTCTTCGTCACCCGCGCGGACTACGCATCGGCTGCCGATCCTGTGCCGTCCGACGGTCGTTCCGGTGACACTGCCGATGCGGTTGGAGCACGCGATGTTTCGGCCATCACGCCGCGATCGAGCGGCCTGTTCGTCGCCCGGTCGAGCGCGGGAGCACCGTGATGACGGCGCTCTCCCGAAATCGCAGTCTGGCGTGGCCCGGCGCATCATGGAGGGTATGGGGGTGGGAGGCAGGCAACACGACCGGACGATGGCGGGATAAAAGGCCGCGAGGTGCGGCTTGGTCCGGTCGTGGTTTTTCAATGGCTTGCGCAGCGAATACGCGAGGTGCGCCTGAGCGGCGAACCTCGCGTATTCGGCGTTTTCACAGGGATTTCCGTGCGTTGATGCGATGTGCGGTGCTCCGGCCATGAGCGGCGAGGACGATTTCCGCATCCGCCCTGGCCGCATTCGCTCCTCCGGCTCCCAGCGGGCGAGGCCCTTCATCGCCCAGGCGCTCGCCGCCGCCCAGAAGGCCGGCGGCCGCGTCTCGCGCTCGGGCAAGATCACATCCGGCAACCGCTCACGCTTCGGGCGCGGCGTGCGCGCCAGCGTGCAGGCAAATCGTCTGCTGACCGGCCGCTCGCGCGGCGCGGTCATCAAGACCCGCGTCGTGCGCCACACGGCACGGTCCGCGCCGCTTGCCGCGCATCTCGGCTACCTCAAGCGCGAGGGCGTCACCCGGGACGGGGAGAAGGCCCGGCTGTTCGGTCCCGAGTCCGACGACGCCGATCCCAAGGCCTTCGCCGAGCGCTGCCAAGACGATCGTCATCACTTCCGCTTCATCGTCTCGCCCGAGGACGCGGTGGAGATGTCCGATCTCAAGACCTTCACCCGCGAGTTGATGGGCCAGATGGAGAAGGATCTCGGCACGAAGCTCGACTGGGTCGGCGTCGATCACTGGAACACCGAGCACCCTCATGTGCATGTCATCGTGCGGGGCCGCGCTGACGACGGCCAGGACCTCGTCATCTCCCGCGACTACATCAAGGAGGGGATGCGCGCCCGCGCCCAGGATCTGATCACTCAGGAACTCGGACCGCGCACCGACCACGAAATCCGCCGGACGCTCGAACGCCAGATCGATACCGAGCGCTGGACACAGCTCGATCGCCAG
>JACFNY010000028.1:8231-12798 GCA_019454625.1 Sphingomonadaceae bacterium | reverse complement strand
CGCTGGGGCGCGCGCTCCGGGTCCACGACCGTGCATGACCGGCTGACGCGCGGCCGCGTCATGTCGCAGCCGATCGCGCGCTACGGCATCATCACCGGCATGATCGAGACGGCGAATAACCTCGCGAAGGACTACGACATTTCCCGCGAGGCGTGCGACGAGTACGCCGCCATGAGCCACCAGCGCGCCGCCGCGGCGTGGGCGGCGGGCAAGTTCGACGACGAGCTGGTGCCGGTGCCCGTGCCGCAGCGCAAGGGCGACCCGGTGATCTTCGCGATGGACGAGGGCATCCGCGCCGATGCGACGCCGGAATCACTGTCGCAGCTCAAGCCCATCGAGAAGGACGGCGTGGTGACGGCGGGCAACGCCAGCCAGCAGAACGACGCCGCCGCTGCCTGCCTCGTCGTCGCGGAGGACAAGCTCGCCGAACTGGGCCTCGAGTCGATGGGCTACCTGCACAGCTGGGCGGCGGCGGGCTGCGACCCGTCGCGCATGGGCATCGGCCCGGTTCCCGCCGTCGAGCGCCTGTTCGCCCGCACCGGCCTCGGCTGGAACGACATCGACCTCGTCGAGCTGAACGAGGCGTTCGCGCCGCAGGTGCTCGCCTGCCTCAAGGGCTGGGGCTGGGACGACCGCGACCGGCTGAACGTCAACGGTTCGGGCATCTCGCTCGGGCATCCGATCGGCGCCACCGGCGGCCGCATCCTCGCGAACCTGCTGCGCGAGCTGGCGCGGCGGGACGGGCGCTACGGCCTTGAAACCATGTGCATCGGTGGCGGGCAGGGGCTCGCCGCGATCTTCGAGCGGGCCTGAAGCCCTTGGAGGACATCATGTCGGCGGCTGACGCCTCAACACCGGCGGCGCTTGCCGGCATCAAGGTTCTCGATCTCTCTCGCGTCCTCGCCGGGCCGTGGTGCACGCAGATCCTCGCCGATTTCGGCGCGGACGTGCTGAAGGTGGAGGCGCCCGGCCGGGGCGACGACACCCGCCAGTGGGGACCGCCCTACCTCAAGGGGCCGGACGAGGAGGGGCGCGGCGAGAGCGCCTACTACCTCTCGTGCAATCGCAACAAGCGCTCGGTAGCCATTGATATTGCGTCGACGGAGGGTGCGGCGCTGGTGCGGCGGCTCGCCGCCGATGCCGACATCCTCGTCGAGAACTTCAAGGTCGGCGGGCTCAAGAAATACGGCCTCGACTACGAGAGCCTGAAGGCGGTCAATCCCCGCCTCGTCTATTGCTCGATCACCGGTTTCGGCCAGACCGGGCCCTATGCTTCGCGCGGCGGCTACGATTTCGTGGCGCAGGGCATGGGCGGGCTGATGACCATCACCGGCGAGAACGGCGGCGAGCCGCTGAAGGTCGGCGTCGCCATCACCGACGTCTCCACGGGCATGTACGCGACGGTGAGCATCCTGATGGCGCTGCGCCATGCCGAGCGCACGGGCGAGGGCCAGCACATCGACATCTCGCTGCTCGACACGCAGATGTCGATGCTGGCGAACCAGGCGCTGAGCTGGCTCGTCGGGCGGCAGGAGCCGGGGCGTCTCGGCAACCGGCACCCGACCGTGGTGCCCTACAAGACGTTTCAGGCGAAGGACGGCAGCATCATCATCGCCGTGGGCAACGACGGCCAGTACCGCCAGATGTGCAAGGTGCTCGGCGTGCCGGAACTCGCCGCCGATCCGCGCTACGTGACCAACGCCGACCGCGTGATCAACCGCGACGGGCTGGAAGCGCGCATTCAGGAGTTGGTCGCGGACGAGGAAGTGACGCCGCTCGTCGAGCGGCTGGTGGAGGCGGGCGTGCCCGCCGGGCCGGTCAATACGCTGGAGAAGGTGTTCTCCGATCCGTTCGTGGCGGCGCGCGGCGCGGTCCACGAATTCGAGCGCGAGGACGGCATGAAGGTGCCGAGCGTCGCCTATCCCGGCAAGCTCAGCGGAACCCCCGCGACCTTCCGCCGCCGCCCGCCGTTCGTCGGCGAGCACAGCCGCGAGGCGCTCGCCGACTGGCTGGGGCTTCCCGATGCGGAACTCGATGCGCTCGCCGGTGCTGCCGTGATCGAACAGCGCGGCGAAGGCTGAACGGAAAGGACAAGGTCATGGAACTGAACGATACGGTCGCCGCGGTGGTCACGGGCGGCGCCTCCGGCCTCGGCGAGGCGACGGCGCGGGCGCTCGCCGCGAAAGGCGTGCGCGTCGCGCTGTTCGATCTCGACGAGGCGAAGGGCGCGGCGCTTGCCAGCGAGATCGACGGGCTGTTTGTGAAGGTGGACGTCACCTCCGAGGCTTCCGTCGACGAAGGTTTCGCGGCGGCGCGCGCGGCGCACGGGCAGGAGCGCATCCTCGTCAACTGTGCGGGCACCGGCAATGTCGTGAAGACCGCCAGCCGCGACAAGGCGACCGGCGAGACGAGGCATTTTCCGACCGACGCGTTCGAGCGCATCATCCAGATCAACCTGATCGGCACGTTCCGCTGCGCCGCCAAGGCCGCGAAGGGTATGCTGGACCTTACGCCCCTCGAAGACGGCGCGCGCGGCGTCATCATCAACACCGCGAGCGTCGCCGCCGAGGACGGGCAGATCGGGCAGGCGGCCTACGCGGCCTCGAAGGGCGGCGTCGTCAGCCTCACCCTGCCGATGGCGCGCGACCTGATGAACGACGGCATCCGCGTCAACACCATCCTGCCCGGCATCTTCGACACGCCGCTGATGGCCCGCGCCGCCGATGCCGTGAAGCAGTCGCTCGCCGCCAGCGTGCCGTTCCCCAAGCGGTTCGGCCGTCCGGCGGAGTACGCGGCGCTCGCGCTCGCGATGATCGGGAACGACTATTTCAACGGCGAGGACGTCCGCCTCGACGGCGCCATCCGCATGGCGCCGCGTTGACCCCTTGTGATCGGATCAATTTTGTACCATAGTGCAGAAATCAATTCGATAAAGGGGAAGACTCCATGACGGCAGCGGAGGGTACTGCGCCCGAATTCGTCACCTACACGGTGGATGAAGGCGTCGCATGGGTGATGCTGAACCGCCCGCAATACAGCAACGCGCAGAACTACCGCCTGCTGAACCAGCTCGATGCGGCGTTCAAGCGCGCGGTCGAGGACGACGAGGTGAAGGTCATCGTGCTCGGCGGCGAGGGCAAGCATTTCTCCGCGGGCCACGACATCGGCACGCCCGAGAAGGATTCGAACCTGCCGCGCGAGCGCGTGCATCTCTGGTGGGACCACACCAACAAGGGCGGCGCCGAGCGGCAGTACGTGCTGGAGCAGGACGCCTACCTCGGCCTCTGCCGCCGCTGGCAGGAGATCCCGAAGCCGATGATCGCGATGGTGCAGGGCGCCTGTGTCGCGGGCGGGCTGATGCTGGCGTGGGTGTGCGACCTCATCGTCGCCAGCGAGGACGCCTTCTTCCAGGACCCGGTGGTGCGCATGGCGCAGCCCGGCGTCGAGTATTTCGCGCACGCCTTCGAGCTGCCGCCGCGCGTTGCGCGCGAGCTGCTGCTCCTCGGCGAGCGTATGCCCGCCGAGCGGGCCTACCAGTTCGGCATGGTGAACCGCATCTACCCGCGCGAGAGCCTGCGCGCCGAGGTGGCGCGGATCGCCGCCGAGATCGCGCAGCGCGACCGCTTCGGCCTCGCGCTCACCAAGCAGGCGATCAACTTCGTCGAGGACCTGCGCGGCAAGCGGCAGGCGATGGACGGCGTGTTCCACATGCACCATCTCGCCCACGCGCATAACCAGCTGATGACCGGCAACCTCGTCGGCGGCCTCGACGCCAAGGCGATGGCGCAGGCGAACAAGAAGCAGGCGGGCGAAGGCTGACATGGCGGCGGCGTTCGAGCAGGATCGGGCGCGCCTGATCCCCGATGCGCTGCCCGCCCTGCTGCGGCAGGCGGCGGACGCGGCGCAGGCGTTCGTGGCGGCGGCGCAGCCGCATGTCCGTGCGCGGCTTGCGGGCGCTGACGGCCGCATCGACCGCCGCCGCGCGGACGCCGAGCAGCACGTCGTCCACGGTTTCGGCTGGTACGCCTCCTACGCGGAGATGATGAGCGAGGTCGCGGCATGGGCGGCGCGGCTCGACGGCGAGGGCCGCTTCGGCGAGGTGGAAGCGCTGCTCGCGCTGCTGCTCTTCGCCGAATACGGCGCGCAGATGCGCGGCGGCATCCCGATGAACCAGGGCGAGACGATCCGCCCGTCCGACCTCGCGGACGACGCGGCGGCGCTCGCCGTCCTCGACGCCCCGGCGTTCGGCGCGCTGATTCGCGCCGGCGCGCGTCAGGACGTGAAGACCGCCATCGTCGGCCACCTCACCGATACGCACGGCCGCGCCATCCTCGAGGACGCGGGCCTCGATTCGACGACGGACATGGTGCGCGACCAGTTCTTCGCCTTCGCGCAGGAGAAGGTGCAGCCCTTCGCGCACGAATGGCACCTCGCCGACGAGCTGATCCCGCTGCCGCTCGTCGAGGAGCTCGGCGCGCTCGGCGTGTTCGGCATGACGATCCCGGAAAACTACGGCGGCCTCGGCATGGGCAAGCTCGCCATGTGCGTGGTGACGGAGGAGCTGAGC
>JACFNY010000028.1:0-8221 GCA_019454625.1 Sphingomonadaceae bacterium | reverse complement strand
CTGGATCGGAGTCGGCTCGCTCGCCACGCGCTAGGAGTTCGCGGCGGAGCTCCTCCTCTGCGGCGGTACCGAGGCGCAGAAGGCCGAGTGGCTGCCGAGGATCGCCAGCGCCGAAACCCTGCCGACGGCGGTGTTCACCGAGCCGGACACCGGCTCCGATCTCGGAGCGCTCCGCACGCGCGCGGCGCGTTCGGGGGACGAATACGCGGTCCACGGCAACAAGACGTGGATCACCCACGCCGCCCGCGCCGATGTGATGACGCTGCTCGTCCGCACCGATCCGGCCACGAACAACTACAGCGGCCTCTCCATGCTGCTCGCGCCCAAGCCGCGCGGCACGGTGGAGGATCCGTTCCCGGCCGAAGGCATGAGCGGCGGCGAGATCCACGTCATCGGCTATCGCGGCATGAAGGAATACGAGATCGGCTTCGACGGCTTCCGCGTTCCCGCCGCGAACCTCCTCGGCGGCGTCGAGGGGCAGGGCTTCAAGCAGCTCATGGCGACCTTCGAAAGCGCCCGCATCCAGACGGCGGCGCGCGCCGTCGGTGTCGCGCAGGCGGCGCTCGACACGGGCCTCGCCTACGCGCTGGAGCGGAGGCAGTTCGGCCGCGCGATCATCGAATTTCCGCGCGTTGCCAACAAGCTCGCGATGATGGCGGCCGAGATCATGGGCGCGCGCCAGCTCACCTATTTCGCCGCGCGCCGCAAGGACGAGGGCAAGCGCTGCGACCTCGAAGCGGGCATGGCGAAGCTGATCGGCGCGCGCGTCGCGTGGGCGGCTGCTGACAATGCGCTCCAGATCCACGGCGGCAACGGCTTTGCGACCGAATATGTCGCGAGCCGCCTGCTCGCCGACGCGCGCATCCTCAACATCTTCGAAGGCGCGGGCGAGATTCAGGCGCAGGTGATCGCGCGGCGTCTCCTCGACGAAACCAACTAGGGAGAATCCGCGATGGCGGAAGGACCGCTTTCCGGCATCAGGATCGTGGAATTCGCCGGCATCGGGCCGGGGCCGTTCTGCGGGATGCTGCTCGCCGATCTCGGCGCGGACATCGTCCGCATCGACCGCAAGGGTGCGAAAACGGGCGGCGAGCCGACCAACACGACCTTCCGCGGCCGCCGCTCGATCGCGCTCGATCTCAAGAATCCGGAGGCCGTGGCGCTCTGCCTGTCGCTCATCGAGAAGGCCGACGCGCTGTTCGAAGGTTTCCGCCCCGGCGTCATGGAGCGGCTCGGCCTCGGCCCGGACGCCGCGCTCGCGCGCAATCCGCGCATCGTCTACGGCCGCATGACCGGTTGGGGCCAGACCGGCCCGCTCGCGCAGGCGGCGGGGCACGACCTCAACTACCTGTCGCTGAGCGGCGCGGCGCACGCCATCGGTCCCGCCGATAAGCCCGTGCCGCCGCTCAACATCGTCGGCGATTTCGGCGGCGGCTCGCTCTACCTCGCGATGGGCCTGCTCGCCGGGATCATCAGCGCGCGCGCCACCGGGCGCGGGCAGGTGGTGGACGCCGCCATCGTCGAGGGCGCGGCCTCGCTGATGACGATGTTCTACGGCCTCCGCCTGACGGGGCGCTGGAAGGACGAGCGCGCCGTGAACGTGCTCGACGGCGGCGCGCACTTCTACAACACCTATCGCTGCGCCGACGGCAAATGGATTTCGCTGGGGCCGATCGAGCCGCAATTCTACGCGCTGCTGCGCGAGAAGGCGGGGCTCGACGATCCGGCCTTCGACGCGCAGATGCAGCGCGAGGCGTGGCCGGACCTCACCGCGAAACTCGCAGACGTGATCGCGGAGAGGACACGCGAGGAATGGTGCGCGCTCCTTGAAGGCACGGACGTCTGCTTCGCACCCGTGCTCGGCCTCGACGACGCGCCGCGGCACCCGCACAACAAGGCGCGCGGCACGTTCGTCGAGGTGGCGGGCGTCGTGCAGCCTGCGCCTGCGCCGCGCTTCTCCGAAACGCCGGGCGCCATTCAGGGGCCGCCGCCGCAGATTGGCGAGCACAACAGCAGCGCCCCGCTCGACTGGGGCATCGACGCGGAGCGTGTTTCCGCGCTGGAAGTCGCGGGCGTGCTTTGAACGAAACCACGAGGGAGGGTCATCCGATGGAATCCAACGAACGCCGCAATGCCCTTGCGATGCTGCTTGCGCTGCCCGTGGGCGCCGCTGCGCTTTCCGGCACCGCCGCCGCCGCGCCGCGCAAGGCGAGCGCCGCCGACCGGCTCGACCGGCTGGTCTCGCATCAGGAGATCACCGACATCCTGAACCAGTACGCGCGCGGCTGGGACCGGCTCGACGAGGAGGCGCTGCGCGGCTGCTTCTGGCCGGAAGCGCAGCACCGGCACGGCGGCTTCAAGGGGCTGTCGCAGGACTTCATCACCCGGGCGTTCCCCGTGGTCGCGAAGGTGAAGGGCACGCGCCACAGCATTTCCAATATCTTCATCGAGATCGACGGCGACCGCGCCTTTGCCGAATGCTATTTCGCGGCGACGCACCGCCGCATGAACGCGGCCGGGACGGACGAGGAGGATTATTTTTCATCGGGCCGCTATCTCGACCGCTTCGAGCGGCGCGGCGGCGTCTGGAAGATCGCGCAGCGCCGCGGCCTCAACGAGTTCGAGCGCATCGAGCCGCGCGCCGACGTCACGCTCGCCAAGGCGGACCCGGAGCAACTCGGCCGCCGCAAGCCCGAAGACCCCTACTACACGATGCTCGCGGACTTCCGCGCCGGGAAGTGAACTTTCTCCCTTCCCCTCAAGGGGAAGGGGGGGATGATTTTACAACCGCTCGACGACCGTCACGTTCGCCATGCCGCCCGCCTCGCACATGGTCTGGAGGCCGTAGCGGCCGCCGCGGTCGTGAAGCGCGCTCACCAGCGTCGTCATGAGCTTGGTGCCGGAGCCGCCGAGCGGATGGCCGAGCGCGATCGCGCCGCCGTTGACGTTGAGCCTTTCCATGTCCGCGCCGAGCGCCTGCGCCCATGCGAGCGGCACCGGCGCGAACGCCTCGTTCACCTCGTAGAGGTCGATGTCGGAAATCCTGAGGCCGCTGCGCGTGAGCGCCTTCTCGGTCGCCGGGATCGGTGCTTCGAGCATGATGACGGGATCGTGGCCGATCACCGTCATCTGGTGGACGCGCGCGAGCGGCGTGGCGCCCAGCGCTTTCAGGCCCGCTTCGTTCACGACGAGCACGGCCGCCGCGCCGTCGCAGATCTGGCTGGCGTTCGCCGCCGAGATCACGCCGTCCTCCTGAAGCAGCTTCACGCTCGCGATCTTCTCGAGGCTCGCGTCGGCGCGGATACCCTCGTCCGTGTCGTGGACGAGCGTTTCGCCCTCGGGTGTCGTGACTTCGATCGGCACGATCTCGCCCCTGAACTTGCCCGCTGCCGTTGCCGCCGCTGCGCGCCGGTGGCTTTCGAGCGCGTAGGCGTCGAGCGCGGCGCGGTCGAGGCCGTATTTGCGGGCGAGAAGCTCTGCGCCCTTGAACTGGCTGAACGGCGTGTTCGGATAGCGCGCCTCGACGCCGGGGCTGCGGTGCGTGCCGTAGCCGTGCTGCGCGGGCAGCGTCCACGGCAGGCCCATCGGCACGCGCGTCATGCTCTCCACGCCCGCCGCGATCACCACGTCCATCGCCCCCGCCATTACCGTGGCGGCGGCGAAGTGCAGCGCCTGCTGCGAGGAGCCGCACTGCCGGTCGACGTGCGTGCCGGGAATCGATTCGGGCAGGCCCGCCGCCAGCACGGCGTTGCGCCCGATGTTCGCGCCCTGCTCGCCCGCCGGGCAGGCGCAGCCCATGATCACGTCCTCGACGAGCGCGGGATCGGCATCGGCGCGCGACACGAGATCGGCGAGCACGCGGCCCGCGAGGTCCGCCGGGTGCAGCCCGGCGAGGCGGCCGCCGCGTTTTCCGCCTGCGCTTCGCGCCACTGCAACGATATAGGCTTCGGCCATGATCCGGCATCTCTCCAAAATTTCACTTGCGAGCAAAATTCCATTGCACGCGCATCTCGTCAAGTGCATTATCCAAATGAATTAGATAAGTTCCATGCGATGATTGGGAGGATGGCATGATCGCCGACATGCGCTTTGGCACCAACCTGTACCGGTTTCCGAGCTTCGGGCCGGAGCTTCAGCCGCTCATCGAGTTCGTGAAGCTCTCCGAAGACTTCGGATTCGAGCAGATTCGCCTGCCCGACCATGTTGTCGGCATCATCGCGGAGCGGCACGGCGGCATTGCAGAGACGCCCTACACCGACAAGAGCGTGATCCGCGAGGTGTTCACACTCATGGCCTATCTCTCGGCCATCACCAGCAGGATCACCTTCGTCCCCGCCGTGATCGGCCTGCCGCAGCGGCAGACCGTGCTCGCCGCGAAGCAGGCGGCGGAGGTGGACATCCTCTCGGGCGGCCGTCTCGTGCTCGGCGTCGCCATCGGCTACAACGCGCTCGAATTCCGGGCGATGGGCTTCGAGTTCTCCGACCGCGCCAAACGCTTCGAGGAACAGATCGACGTGATGCGCAGGCTCTGGACGAGCGCCGACGTCAGCTACGAGGGCGTCTATCACAATTTCGTCGACGTCAGCCTGTCGCCGCTGCCGATCCAGCGCCCGATCCCGCTCTATTTCGGCCTCGGCCGCCGCATCGCGCCGATCCCGCCCGATGCCGTTCTGAAGCGCATCGGCCGTCTCGCGGACGGCTGGTTCCCGATCTTCAAGCCGGATGCCGAGGGCCGGAAGGCGGTCGACACGATGCGCGCCGCCGCCGTCGAGGCCGGGCGCGACCCGGACAAGATCGTGATGGAGATGACGCTCGATACGACCGGCATGGATGCGGCCCAGATCCGCGACGAGATCCTGAAGCGCCGCGATTTCGGCGTCGACGTGATCAATTTCAGCCTGCCGGGAACGACGGCGGCCGAGCATATCGACGCGCTGAAGCGGCTCAAGGAAACGCTGGATTCGGCCGCGAACTGATCGGTAAGGGCGTGCGCGTCCGCCGCGCGCGCCCTCCCGGCATCACTTGAAATACTGGTAGGATTCGTCGCTGCGGTCGTGCTTGCCCGCGACTTTCGCGAACGCCGGCCAGTCCTTCCAGTCGTAGCGGATCTGCCCGTAGATTTCGCCGACGTAGCGGCGGTGCTGGATCGCCCATCGGCCGTTCTTCAGCGTCCAGCGGTCGATGTAGCGGCCGCGGTAGATGCTCTCCACGACCGTGCCGTCCTCCAGCGGGTGATCGCGGATCACCGAATCGCCGTAGCCTTCCGAGACCGCGCGGTCGCCGTTCACCTCGATGTAGACGTTCACGATGCGGTGGTGCGTGTGCGCCTTCGAATCGACGAACTTCTGGCCGCTGTCGAGCGGCGCCGAATAGGGGCCGAGCGGGTTGTTCATGTACTGGGCGGTCGCGTCCGTGTGCCAGATCGTGTCCTGGAGCGCGCGGTCGCTGCGGTCCATGGCGCGGCAGTAGCGCGCGAGGCCGTCGAGGATGGCGAGGCGGGCGGCCGCTTCATGGTGCATCTGCTTCGCGTCGATCCCGCGCGCCGCCACGGGCGCGGCCTGCGCCTTCGCGGTGCCGGAAAGCGCGGCAAGGCCGAAGACGCCCGCCGCCAGCGCAAGGAAGCCCCGCCGCTCGGGCTGCGCGTCGGCAAGCCACGCGCGGTCGGTTTCGTCGATCATGCTCATCTCTTCTTTCTCCCCTCGGTTTTCAGCGGAACGCGGGCAGAACGTCGCGCGCGAACGCCTCGATCTGCTCGATGTAGACGTCAACATTGGGCATCAGCAGCCCGAGCGCGACATGGTCCGCGCCGATAACTTCGTAAGCTTTGAGCTCCGCGATCGCCTCCGCCGCGCTCATCAGCGGCTTGCTCCCCGCCCGCGCGCTCGGCGTCGCGAGCCGGATGCGATTGGGCAGCGACACCGCGACGCGCGGTAGCTCCGTCCGCCCCATCTCCTTCGCCGTCGCTTCCAGAAGTTCGATGCCCTTCGCAAGTCCCTCGGCATCGGCGGCATTGGGCAGCCAGCCGTCGCCGAGTTCGATGGCGCGGCGGATGGCGCGCGGCCCGTTCCCGCCCGTGTAGAACGGTGGAGCGGGAGACTGGACGGGGCGGATCAGCGTCCTCAGCGGCCCGAACGAGACGAACTCGCCCTCGAACGCCGCTTCCTCGGACGACAGGATCGTGCGGATGACGCGCAGGTACTCGTCGTGCATCCGCCCACGCTTCGAGAAGTCGATGCCGAGCGCCTTCGATTCCGCCTCGACATGCCCGGTGCCGGTGCCGATCATCAGGCGGCCGTTCGAAAGCTGGTCGATGGTGCCGATCATCTTCGCCTGCACGATCGGGTTGCGATAGGGCAGGGTGATGATGTCGCTGGCAAGCGTGACGCGGCTGGTGACGCCCGCGAGGAACGCCCAGACCGCGTAAGGATCGAGCCACCAGTCGTCCCCCGCGTAGTACTGGAACAGCGACACCGGTTGTGCAGGGGCGGCGGCGGTATCGTCAGCCTTCAGGAAATTGCTGGTGCCGCCCACGGAGATTTCCTCCGGCGGGCCGAGCGGCGCTACGAGATGATCCTGCACCCAGAGCGAATCGAAGCCGAGGTTCTCGACGCATTCGGCGATGCGGCGCACCTCCGGCCCACGGCACCACTTGCGGTAGCAGGGGATGCGAATGCCGATCTTCACTTGGCGCCGCCCTTTGCAATTTCGAACACGAGAAGCACGTTGCCGGGCGCCTGTACGGCGTAGCCGTAGCCCGAGGAGACGAAGAGCAGACCATCCTTCATCACCGGGCCGGAGCCGCCGCCGAACGCACCGCCTTTCGCGGTCTCGCCGTTCACGGTGACGACGGGCTCGGTGGTGTCGTACTGCCAGAGCACCTTGCCGGTCTCGCCGTCGTGGATGCGTAGCAGCCCGTCCATCGCGCCGTTCAGCACATAGCCCGGCCCAGCCGTGATCGAACCCGAGGTGCCCGGATGGCAGAGCGGCTTTCCATTGCAATTGTCGGGGACGGGATGCTCCCAGATGTAATTGCCGGTCGCCGCGTCGAGCGCATAGATTCCGGGGCGCGGATCGCCTTCGTATTTCACGCCGACATTGGTGTCCGCGACCGGCACGTAGATGCGTCCGCCTTCAGCCGCCATGCTGAAATGGATGCCGCCGAGCAGACCGCCGCGGGCGATCTTCTTCTTCCAGACGAGCTTGCCGTCGTCGGGGTTGATGCCGAACACCCAGCCGGATTTCTGGCCCGCAACGAGGATCTGCTTGCCGCCCTTCATCGTCGCGAGGATCGGCGGCGCGGCGAAATCGAAATCGGGGCCGGGTTTCTTCGGGCAGTTGGCGTCGTCGGCAGTGCCGCACGACATGTTCCAGGCATCGCCCTCAAGCCCCTGGAAATGCCACTTCTGCTTGCCAGTCTTGAGGTCGATGGCGATGATCGCATCGCTCGTCGTCGTAGCGGGATCGGAATAATTCTCACCCGTGCCGAAATAGAGCAGGCCGCGCTTCGCATCGACCGTGGGCGTGTTCCACACGGGCGCGCCGGAGGGACCGAAGACTTCCGTGCCCGCGCGGTTCGTCCCCTGCGAAACCGGTGTGTCCACTGTGTAGCTCTGCCAGAGCTTGCGGCCCGTGCGCGCCTCGTAGGCGGCGACCTGTCCCCGGAACGTGCAGCAGCCATAGGCGGAGTTGCCGGCCGCCGCGATTTCGCCGCTGGAGACGGGCACGTAGAAGATACCGTCGTGGGAGGCGGCGGCGGCGGTGATCTTCGCGGAGCTATGCTCCTCGGGCCGGTCGCTCCACACGAGGCTGCCGTCGCGCGCGTCGACCGCATAGACCTTGCCGATACCGTCGCCGAAGATGGCGATCGGTTTCGCGTTGCGGTCGCCTTTCTTCCACGGCTGCACGACGATGCCGGTCTGCACCTCGCCCGCCGCGTCGAAGGTCCATCGCACGCAGCCCGTTTCACGGTCGAGCGCGTAGACGCGCCCGCTGTGACTGCCCATGATCGCCGCACCGCCGACAAGCGCGGGCTGCGAGCGCACGCGGCTCGCGTTCGGGAAGCCGAACGCCCACTTGAGTTTCAGATTGCCGACATCGGCCTTGGTGATGCCGCCGCGCGAGGCGGGGACGAAACGGCTGTTGTCGGCTTCCTGTCCCCAGATCCAGCCGTCGCTGCCGTCATTGAAGTCGAACACCTTGCGCGATGCTTCGCACATCTTGA